>JAFXSU010000265.1 GCA_017525435.1 Victivallales bacterium | reverse complement strand
GAGGTGGGGTGGGCGTAATTAAAGCGACAGTCCATCGGCACGCCTTGTTCAATGATGGGCAGGAGGCCCTGGTTGCCCTGCAAGGCGATCAAGGCGCCAATGTCGCGTTTTGCGAGATGCGGGGTGAGGGAAAGTTCATCCTCGAAATTTTGAAGATAGCGGCGCCAGTTGGGATGAGTGGTCAGGCAGCAGACGGTCTTGACCAGCGCATCGATCCGAGTGGCGTTTTCCTGGTTGCGGCGGGATTGGTTGCGGCGTTTGAGCAGTCCCCAGCTCTGCGGATTCAACACGGTGGCGGCGCGTTGAAAGATGCGATGAATGTCCTGCTGAAGGATGATCAGCGTGGCCAGCGGGAGTCCCTTGAGCAGATACCAGCACAGCGTCCCCAGAACCGAACTCGGGAAGAGGCGTGTCAGTAGCGCCAATACCAGCGCCAGGCCAATCAGACCTGAAAACGCATAGATTGATGGCGTATGGCGGAAGATGCGCAGAAGCACATAAATACAGATGGCCAATAGCACAATCTGAACGAATGCGCTCAAGACCGAGTGGTCACCCGACAGGTATGTTGCCAGGACAGTCCAGACATCCATGGAGTTAAATTATGCCTAAGTTATTTGTAACCAAATAGTTACTATGTTAGTAAACTGCTATGGTCCAAGGAGCGCCTGCGCGACGGCGAGTGCCTGGCGGACGGGTGCCACGTCGTGGACTCTCAGGATATGGCAGTTGCGGAAGGAGAGCGTTGCGGCGGCCAGCGTCCCCGGCAGGCGTTCTGCTGGGTTCGGGATATTGGCCACTGCGCCGATGAAGGATTTGCGTGACATCGCCAGGAGGACGGGCGACGGCAACTCGCACAATGTGTCCAAGTGGGCGATGAGCGCGAGGTTCTGGGGGACGGATTTGCCGAAGCCGATGCCGGGGTCCACCACGAAGTGCTCACGGGGCAGGGCGCAGAGTTGCTGTGCTTCGTCCAGCCGTTGCGCCAGCCATTCGGTGACAGCTGCGGGCGCATCTGCGTCCGGCGGAAGTTGCTGGTAATGCATCAGGATGCATCCGGCGCGGTGGCGTGAGATGACCTGAGGCATTGCGGGGTCGGCGAGCGCGGAGACGTCATTCACGATATCGGCGCCAGCCTCCAGCATGGCGTCGGCGACGCTGGCTTTGGTGGTGTCGATGGAGATGGGGATGTCCGTCGCTTCGCGAAGCCTTTGCAGGACGGGGAGGATGCGCCGGAGTTCCTCGTCCGCCGGCACGCATTGGTGTCCCGGCCGGGTGGATTCGCCACCGATGTCGATGATTTCAGCACCTTCGGCAATCATCTCCAGAGCATGGGCGACGGCCGTTTCGCACTGGTCGTAGCGCCCGCCGTCGGAGAAGGAGTCCGGCGTGACATTCAGGATGCCCATCAAAGTCGGCTTGCCTCGTTGCAACGTCAGCTTTCTTCTGCGGCATTGGAATGTCATTATGTTAGTCATATTGAGAATATAATCTGAAATTGCGAAATTGTGCCAAAAGTTGCGTTTCAATTCCCGACGATTTTTCAAAATGCCAGTAGATTATACTGTTTGGTCATCAATTTCTCCGACAATTCGACTATCATGCCACGAATACGCAAGAAGCCCTTTGAGGCCATGCAGCGCCAGCACCGAATGCTGCACCTGTCGGCCGCCCTTGAGCGCCTTCAGGCAATGAGCGATGCGCTTTCCACGGAGGACTCTCCAGTGCTTGTCCTCAAGCAGCCGGGGGAATTTCCCTCCTATGACGACATCGCCTTTTCCTATCGCGGGAATGTCTTCTCCGTGAAGCTCTACGAACGGGATGCCGAGGGCGGTTCGCCGCTCGCGGACAAGGAGATTCTCTCGTTGCAGGAGTATGCCCGGATTCATCGTCTGGTTCCGTGTTGTTTTCCGATTGACGCGGATACGCATCAACCCCTGGGGGAGGGCTGGAATCTTCTCAGCTTGGAGACAGGCGATCCAATCGATCCCGCGAAATATCCTCCTGCGCCGGACGCGGTGCTTTCCGAATGGGAGCTGCAGTTCTTCCGAGTCCGCTGCGCGGTTGAGTGGCTTCTCAAGGAGCGCCGCGGCGAAATCCAGAACATCTGCACGCTGCCCGGCGCGATTCCACAGATTTTTTTCACGGACGGGGAGGGCAACCGAGCCTGGGCGCTGGTGCGGGACGCGGACTCCCCGGAACCTCCCGAACTGGACCTGCGGGAGGTGCTCAAGGAATACCCCGCCTTGTAGGATTGCGATGGCTATCTCGGTGAGGCCCGGATTGATCCGCCTGCTGACCAGCGGGGGTATCTTCGCACGGATTTCCTGAAAATGACGGGAAGTTTCTCCGGACTGCGACGCATTTACCTCTCGCCTGGCACGTTGGCTATCACGACAAAGGAGGAAAAGGAACTCCTCGATACTTTCCCGCCGGAACTGCCTGAGGAACAGTTGGAAGAGGAGGTCTCCGGCAAGGGGTGTCTCGTCTTCTTCATCGGTGCCCTGGCCGCCCTTCTGGCCGCCTGTTCCATGCTTTCGTAGTTTTTCAGCGTTATGGATAGTTTTTTCCTCTACGAGTGCCCTGATGGTGCGTTGGTTGCCAAAGACGGAACGCGCCTTGAGGTGAAGTCTTCCAAATCCACATAAAGGCGAGGTGTCATGGGAAATAGCAAGTGGATTGGAGGAGTCCTGGGGGCCATCTGGGGCGGGCCGCTCGGAGCGCTCGTCGGCTTCGGCGTAGGGTGGATCGTGGACAAGGCGGTCGCCCGCCAGGATGACGAGGAAGACATCTCTCGGCCACCGCCACGCACGCGCGCTGCTCGTGGAGCTTCGCCGTCCCCTGGTGCCGCAAGCTCCGCGCGTCCCGTCGATGACGAGTCTCGGCAAGTCGGTGCCGACGAGTTCACCATCTGCGTATGCGTGCTCATCGCGGGCGTGATGAAGTCCGATGGCGTGATCCATCCTGAAGAGATCGCGCTGGTCTCACGTCGTCTCAAAGAAAACTACCACTTTGACGATGACGGCATGAAACGGATGCTCGGCTTCATCCAGGAACTGGCGCAGGGCGAGTGGTCTGTGGAAGAATTCGCCTTGCGTGCGAGGCGCCATCTCCGCATGCCCGCCCGCCGCAACCTGCTTTACTTTTTGCTGGAAATCGCATATGCGAATGGGCAATATGTCTTTGCGGAGCAACAGGTCATCCGTGCCATCGCGGCATGTCTCGGTCTGCGTGAAGCCGAGGTCACCGCGATGGAGGCAAGCCTGAACCGCACGGAAAGCGGCTGGGCTTACCAGGTTCTGGAATTGTCGGCAGACGCTTCGGATGCCGAAGTCAAGAAGGCATACCGGCGCCTGGCGATGATGCACCACCCCGACAAAGTCGCAGGGCAGGGCGAAATCGCCGAGGCCGCCGCCACCCGAAAGTTCCAGGCAATCAACGCCGCCTACGAGAAAATCAAGCAGGAACGCAATTTCAACTGAATCACCATTAACCATTGAGGATTGATTAAATGAATAAATTAATGATTTTTAGTATGTTAGGATGTATTTCTTTGGCGTTTGCCGCCAGCCCTGTCCAGCGTTTCACGGTGGATGACAGCGAGGTCGTTGCCATCCAAGACGCAACTCAGTCCATCGCCGTGGCGCTCTTTGGCGATGACGCTGGAGTTCAGCAGGCACTGGCGAAGCTTTATCCGCGGAATTCCGCTCCCAGTTCAGTCAATGTGTTCCTGATTCGTTCCGAGAAGCGTATCATCTTGGTGGACACTGGACTAGGCAATCAACATGGCAGTTTTCTGAGCCATGCGCTGGATGATTTGCATGTGAGTCCTGCGCAAGTCACGGATATTCTTCTAACTCATTTGCATCCGGACCACATTGGCGGGATGATCTCCTCCGTGGGGCAGGCGATGTTTCCCAACGCCACGGTCTGGCTTTCGCAGGAAGAGTTCCGCGGGATGAAGATGGGCAGTCGGGAGGCGGCTCCGCTCATGCGCAATGTCTATCTGGCTTACCAGCGGAAATTGAAACTCTTCAAGGACGAGCAGGAGATCCTCCCTGGCATCGTTGCACGGCTGGCAGTCGGTCATACTCCAGGGCACACGACTTTCCTCTTGAATGACAAGTTCCTCTTTGTTGGAGATTTGCTCCATGCGGCAGTCTGGCAGTTTCCGCGGCCGGATCTCTGCACCAAATGGGATGCGGATCCAACGGCGGCCGTTGCGGCGCGTCGCAAGGTGCTCCAGCTGGCGCAGGAAAAAGAGCTGACGATTGCCGGCGCGCACCTGCCGTTCCCTGGCGTGGGCACCGTCAAATCTGGCGGCGACCGCGGCGAGTTCAGCTTCCAACCCAAGCGGTGAGGCCGCTCGGAGTCCGACGTCCCCCGCCGACGGGCCGGGCTAGCCGGACTAGCCGCTCTAGCCGCTCTAGCCGGGCTAGCCGGGCTAGCCGCCCTAGCCGGACTAGCCACTCTAGCCGGACTAGCGTCGCAGGTCTCGTGTCCCGCGTCTCAAGTCCCGCGTCTCAAGTCCCAAGTCCTGAGTCCCTCGACTCTGAGATCCGAAATCCGAAAT
>JAFXSU010000264.1 GCA_017525435.1 Victivallales bacterium | reverse complement strand
ATTTCACATTTCACATTTCACATTTCACATTTAAATTGCGATGGGTGATTTTCGCATGACAAGTGGTGAAGGGCTTCCGGCCACGCCGGAAGAGCGTCGGAAGCGGAGTTGGCGCAGGTGGCTGATGGTGATCATTCTTCTTGGAGGAGTGATTGCCGCGGGCTTTTTGGTGCACATGGACCGCTACACGTTGGCGACGGGCTATGTGACCACGGAGGAGTATGCCGAGGTCCGTTCGCCGGTCACGGGCATTGTGAGTAAGATTTTGGTACGCACAGGTGAAACGGTCGAGGCGGGGCAGGTGTTGGTGGAACTCAATAGCGCCGAAGAGGAGGCCACGCTTTCCGAGACACGTGCGCGCGTGTCCAAATTGAAGACGGAGATGGAACGCCGCCAAGCAGAGATGGCGATTGACCTGGAGCGTCGGAAAGTGGATTTAGACGAGCAGAAACGCGACCATGCCGCAAATCTGGAAGTCGCCGAGCTGGAGTTGCAGAATATGCAATCCAAGCTTGCTCTCACGCAGGAGCTTGTCGCGAAGGAACTCAAAGCGGCCAGCGAACTGGAGGATGTGAAGTTGCAGGAGAAATTGGCCGAGGTGCGTCTCCAGACCTTGAAGCAGAAGAACTTCCGTGCCTACGAGGAGTTGCTTGAGCGCGACCGTGCCAAGTATTCCCGCGAGATGGACGCCCTGGCGGAGGAACTGGCGGCGCTGGAGGACTCCGTGCGTCGTGTGGAGGCGCGGCTGGAGTTGCGGAAAATCCGCGCACCGATTGCCGGGCAAGTGGTGCGCTATGAATTCGTGGTGGGCGAGTTGCTGCAGCCCACTTACGCCATCTACGAAATCTTCGGCGGCGGGCAGAATGTCCTGAAATTGCGGGTGGAGGAGCGTTATGCCACGCGGGTTCACGCGGAACAACGATATCGTGCCCGACTGACCAGCGTTGGTGGGGGACTGCCGTTGCAGCGAGTCTATTTTTGGGGGACGGTGAAATATTTGCGCAATGTCATCCAGTCCGAGGGACAGAGCACCTATCGCATGGCCTACTGCAGTTTCGACCCCGGCGAGTACATCCTGCCACCTGGAACTACAGCCGAAGCGCGTATCTACTACGACCGCTCCTCGTTTTGGAGTTATCTGTTCAACCTCGATCCCTAAAAAGTATGTAATTCGTCATGCCTGGGCAGAGTAAAATCAGCCGCGTCTTCAGCTTCGCACGGAAATACCGACGGCTGATTGCGTTGGAGGTTCTATTGACGTTGTTGCTGGCGGGCATGGCGGTGCTGCCGCCGCTGATCACGCGCGCGCTGGTGGACCGTGTCTTCACCCGCGGGGAGGCCGACCAGTTTTTGTTCCTGGGCTTTCTATTTCTGGCGGTGCCCATTCTGTCGCAATTGATTGCAATTGTCCAGAAGACATTGTCGGTGCTGGTTTCGGTGAATCTGGTCAACGACCTGCGTCTGGCGATCTACCGCCATCTGCTCTATCTCTCGTTGCGTTTCTTCAACCGTACCAGCCCTGGCAAGGTGGTCAACCGCCTGATGGAAGATACATGGTCGGTGCAGATAGTATGCGGCAGTGCCAGTCTCACCGTCGTTTCCGACCTTATCATTGCGACTTGCGCCACGGTGGCGACCTTCGCCATCAACTGGCGATTGGCATTGGTACTGGATATAGTCATCGCGATTTTCGTACTCAATTATCGACTGCGCATCAAAAAGATCATCCGCTACAGCAGGCTGGTGAGGCGGGAGGACGATTTGCTCAATGCCGGTGTCCAGAACCGCATGGGTGGCGACTTGGCCATCAAGACCTTCGGCACGGAGGCGCGCGAGCATCTTGCGTTCCATGACCAGGATGTCGTCTCGTTGGATTACGGCTATACCCGCGACGTGGCGAACAATGTCTTCTGGATGAATGTCTCGTTGATCAACGCCGTAGGCAGCGCCACCATCTATCTGTTGGGATGCGCGATGGTTCTGCAGGGCGACATGACCTACGGCGACGTGATGGCGTTTACTGGCTTTGCCGCCCAGCTGCTCTGGCCGGCGGTGCGTTTCTCCCAACTGGTCGGGCAACTTCAGGAAGCGGGCGTGGCTGCACAACGCCTCTTTGAACTTTTGGACGAGCCGTGCGAGATTACGGAGAAGCCGGATGCCGTCCCCTGCCATTCCCTGCGTGGACAGGTGGATTTCGAGGATGTGCATTTTCACTACGAGCCCGGCGTGGAGGTCATCAAAGGCATCGACCTTCATGTGAAGCCCGGCCAGACCGTCGCCTTCATCGGGGCGACCGGTTGCGGGAAATCCACCATCCTCAATCTCATTTCGCGATTTTATGACGTGACTGGTGGAACGCTCCGGCTGGACGGGCGAGATATTCGCGACTACCGCCTCCACGACCTGCGAAGCCAGTTCGGAATCGTCCTGCAGGAGTCGCATCTCTTCTCCACCACCATCCGTGAGAACATCGCCTACGGGCGCATCAATGCCACCGACGCGGAGGTCGTGCAAGCCGCCAAAGCCGCCGAAATCCACGATTTCATCGCTGGTCTTCCCAAGGGCTACGACACCAATGTCGGGGAAGACGGGCTGGCACTCTCGGTTGGGCAGAAGCAACGCATCAACATTGCCCGCGCCATCTGCGCAGACCCTGCCATCATGATCATGGACGAGGCGACCAGTTCGCTTGACTCCGACTCCGAGGCGGCCATCCAGCGAGCGATGACCCGCATGCTGGCCAACCGCACCAGTTTCGTGGTGGCCCACCGTCTCTCCACCATCAAGAACGCCGACCAAATCATCCTCCTGGACCACGGCGTGATTGCCGAACAAGGCACCCACGAGGAACTTATGGCCATTCCAGATGGTCGTTACCGTGAACTCTACAACAAGCACATCGGAAAAGGCGTGCTGGACGACTGATGCTCAACTTCACCCGCGAACATTTCAGGGACTATCCGTATCGCACTCCGGCGAGCCACCGGGGCGCCGAGGTGTCCGGCACCGCACTCTATCGGCGGTTTCTGCGGGATTACCTGTGGCCGAACCGCTGGTCGTTGTTGTTGAGCATCCTGCTGGTGGCCATCAATGCGAACTACTCGTATGTCATATCGTATTTAAATCGGGTGGCGGTGGACTCCATACTGGTGGTAGGCGGAGAGTCGGACGTGGCGCCTGTCGAAAGCGAGACCGTTCGCCTGACCGCACGCGACCACACCCCTGTCGCGCGGAATCCTCCGACGGTTGGAGCGGGGCGCCGCATTGGACAGGGCGTCCGTTTCACCAACCGGCCCGCCGAAGCCGGCCGAAAACTTTTCTTCTTGGCGGTCATCTATATTTGCACTCAATTCGCCTTCAACTATCTAAGCAGGTGGGCGGCACGTCGCCAGATTTCCGTGAACCAGTCCATCTTGGGGAAATTGCGTGAGGATTTGCACCAGAAGGTGCTAGACCTCTCGCTCTCCTACCATCATCGGCTTGGTACGGGGCGATTGCTCTCACGCATTATGAGCGACACGGCGGCCGCGAAGAATGCGCTCAACGAGGTCATCAACGTGGGGACGCGCGGGGTCTCGATGCTAGTGGGCGGTGTTGCCATTCTGCTCATCGGCGATTGGCGCATTCTGGTGCTGCTGGGGATGTGTGTGCCGGTCTTCATGGCGCTTTGCAAAAAGACTCGCCCTGAAGTTCAGCGCCTGCAAATCGAGCAACGTCAGACCAATTCCTGCATCTATGGACTTGTTTCTCAAAAGATGGATGCCGTGAAAGCGGTTCAGTCCTACGGCCGTGAACATGGAGAGCTACTGGCCTTCCACCGCCTGTCCAGCGCATATCTTCGGGACGCGGTTCGGGTGGAATGGTATTTCATGGTAACCAACTTCTGGACCTGGCTGATCGTGCATTTGGTCAATTGCGTGATTTTCCTCTACGGCGGGTATCTGGTGCTTCAGGGCAAGATGAGCCTGGGGAAGATGCTCTTCCTCCAGTCCACGGCGAATCTTCTCTTCCAGCCAGTCACCGATTTCACCCAGCTCTCTTTCATTCTCCAGCGTCTTCAGGTCGCGCTCGGGCGGTGTTTCGGGGTGCTGGACGAGCCGATTGAAATCACTGAGGACCCCAGTGCTGTGCCGTTTCCCTCGCCTATCCGGCAGGGGGTTGCCATCGAGCACCTTTCGTTCCAATACCCCTCCGGCAGCGAAGCGAGCCTCACTCCGGAGGAGCGCGAGCGCAACCGAAATCGCTCCTCGCTGGTTCTTTCCGACGTGTCGCTCTTCGTGCCTGCCGGCCAATGGCTTTGCATCATGGGGGCTTCGGGCTCTGGGAAGACCACGCTTCTGCACCTGTTGGCGAGACTCTACACGCCCACGGCGGGAACCATCCGATTCGACGGCGTGGACCTCCAAAAAATCCAGTTCGCCAGCCTCCGCGAAAAACTCGGCGTGGTTCCGCAGGAGGCGCAGATCTTCTCCGGCTCCATGCGGGACAATATCGCCTACGGCTATCCCCGCGCCACCAACCAGCAGATCCTCAACGCCGCAGCCGCCGCGCAGATGCATGATTTCATTATGGAGATGCCAGTTCAATATGAAACGCTGATTGGTGAGAAGGGGCAATCGCTCTCAGGCGGTCAGCGTCAACGTCTCTCCCTGGCACGGGCATTGCTCACCAATCCCGAAGTGTTGCTGTTGGACGACTGCACCAGTGCGCTGGATGCCAATACCGAACGCAGAATCCAGGAGACATTGGCCAAAGAGCTGGCTGGCAAGACTGCCATCATGGTCTCGCAGCGAATCTCGATGGCGGTGCGTTGCCATCAGATTGCAGTTTTGGCTGACGGCCATGTCGCCGAGCTTGGCACCCACCAGGAGTTGCTGGAGCGCAATGGATTCTATGCCAAGCTCTTCCGGGAACAGACGGAATAGTATTCAACGCCAGAGGGTTGAGAATATATGTTTTTCGGAGTCGTGTTGAACTGGATGCCCTGCGAAAAGAAGCAATAGTTCGAGGATGGCGAGGACGGCGAGAGCCGTATAGATCCAGGGGCGCAGGTCAAGGGAAACCTGCGGAAGGTCGTCCGGCGTGGTGGCATCTCCGTCGTCGGTGCGTTGAAGAATGCGGCGGAGTTCTTCCAGGTCAGCGCGGTTCGGCTGAGATTCCAGCGGAGAGACATTGATTTCCACCGGATGGCTGCCCAGGCGAGCCAGGCCAGGCAGGGCGGTGTCTTCCAAGAGTTCCGGGCGGAGCGGTGTGCCGTCAAGTGCCGTTAAGGAAGGGAATGACTCCCCGCAAAGAAGTCGAATGGTTTCGGAGTGCGATTGCGTGGCGGCCGAGCAGATTTCTCTGACAATGGGCAGGAAAGACTGGGTTAGTGGAAAATCCGTCACCTCGTGATGGAAGGCGAAGGTAAAAGCGAACAGTGTTCCACCTCCCTCGGCATCATGTTGGATAAGCGCGGGAAGACCATCCAGAGTCTGAAGAAGAATGGTATCGGTTGGCGGCAAGGGGATGCGAAGGATTTGTCGAATGGTGAAGAGGTGGAGATCCGAGGGCGCGGTGGCGGGGAAGAGATGGGCCAGCAGAGTTTTGGCGGGAACCTCGCCCAGACCAGTGGACTGACGCGACAGTCCTTGCTCCCCAATGGTAATAAAGCCATTTTCATGGAGATATCGCCAGGCGGCGACAGGTGCGCTGCCGGGGAGGAAGACCGCATTGCCGCCGGTGGACAGATATTCGCGCAAAGGCGGAGTGGTGTCGGGCGTCAGGCGTTCGACGCAACCAGCCAGTATCACAAGGGCAAAATTCCTCAGATCCACCAGAGTAAGTGAACTGGCACCCAGGGACTGGACAGTGAAGTGGCCAGGGACGCCGGGACGCTCTGCGGTGAGGGCGCGCTGAAGGAAGAACTCCAGCTCGTCAGCCAGTGGACCATCCGAAGAATTGTCCGGCAGAAGCAGCAGGACTGGCACGGCAGGGTTGCGCTGCGCCCAAAAGCAATAGCGGTCGTCGGCGGAAAATGAATCGGCGGGTTCCAAGACGGCGGAGGCGTGGTTTTCAGCGGGCGACCATTCGGTTACGACGGCGGTGGCGCCTTCGGCATGGGGCGGCAATTCGATTTCCTGGCTAATGTGCTTGACCCCCAAAAAGATGTTCAGCGTGCGATGCTGTGGCTTGTTGCCCCAGTTGCGCCAGCCTATGCGCATCCGCAATTGATTTTCTCCCACAGGAACCGACTGGACAGAGGTGATGGCGGCGTTGTCCGGCGGTTGGGAATTGGACACCTCGTGGAGTTCAAGTTGTGTCTTTGGCGGGATGCCAGGGAGTTCCGCATTCCAGTTGCTGTGTTGGAAATCGCTCACGATGGCCAGGTGAGATTCCGTGGAGTTGGCATGTTGCGCAAGCCACTGCCCAGCTTGTCGAAGCGCAGTGACGGGATGACCTTCGGCGTAGCCGGGCTGCCAGGTGTCCAAGGAGTCTTTGCTCAACAGGTTGGATGAGTGGTCAAAGGTAAAAATGGCGATTTCCCAGCCTGGGTGTTCTGCGAGTAGTTTCGCAGTGACGGTCCGGGCCTGGTCGGCATGGGGGAGCATGCTGGCTGACGCATCCAGAAGGATGGCGAGCGCAGGCGGCTGCGGGATGGTGGTCGGGTGATCGACGGGCGGGCTCCAGCGTGGCCCAGCGAGAGCAAAACAGAGCAGGGCGATGAGTGCCATCCGGCAGAGCATCAGCAACCAGTCCTGCCATCTGCGGTGTCCATGTTGAGGGCGCGGTGACTTCAGCAAAAAGCGTGTGGTGGGGAAGGCGAGGCGCGGCGGGAGCTGACGACTCAGCAGATGCAGAAGCAGCGGCACTGCCGCCAGCGGAAGTAGCCAGAGCAATATTGGAGCTTGAAAGGAAAACATGGTATAATGTGTTAAGGATTAAAATGATAATCGGTGTTCCTCAAGAGGACACCTAGTTGAACTTTTTGCTTAAGGCTTAAAGATTAAATGCCTCGCCATGTTCTGCAGTTTGGATGGGGTGAAATTTGGCTTTGGGTTCAAGTAGGTACCGTTATGGGGCACACAGGTTTAAGCTTTAGGCTATAGCTATATTCCCCGTGATGGCACTTAACTAAGCTGTTTTTTCAAGCTGCAGGGGTACGGGGGTGGCAGCTCCCGTAGACATGGAAATTGCTGACGGCGCTCCAGAGGCCCTGGATTAAGCATGAACATGGGAATGATGCCCTTCCATGTAAGGTAAGCGCCTCAACAACTTGCTCACGACTTGTTAAATTTTCAACTCGTTTGTATTAAGTTGATTGATGGTTTAGGGACGAATGGACTGGCAGGGGCGAAATGCACAATACATACTATACCGTTTATGCACTGCTTTTTCCGTTACTCAAGGAAAAATCAGGCATTTCCATTTGAACGGCCGTGATGACAAAACGATACTTCAAGGCAAATGCAATTTAATTTGTAAGTGCCTCAATTGTTTCTAACATCATTGACTCTAACATCTCAGATTGTCTAAGCGTCTTGTGCCGCTGGTTGGAAATTACTATTAAATACTCATTATTAGGGCACATATTGGTGCATTCAGTGTGAATTATTTCCCCGTAATTTTTGAATATTGATTGAAAAGACCGAAATGAAGCTTACAATTTATGATGGACAGCTCAATAATGTCATCAAATTTTCATGACGGACAATCTTCAATACATCATGAAGCACGAGTTGGTCGCCAACATGGTGCGAACAGACATTCTTGCCGGCAAGCTCAAGGTCGGCGAGAAACTGCCGCCGGACAGCGACCTTGCGGAACGTTTTGGTGTGAACAAGCGCACTGTGGCCAGGGGAATGGCGTCTCTGGTAAAGGAAGGTCTGCTTTCACGGGCGACGAAACGCGGTACGGTGGTAATTTCCGACCATGTGCGTCTCGGTCGTCGTTCGAACGCGGTGTGTATCATCGCCGTGAACCGCGGGCATTTCTACGAGGAGCTGGCCCGAAGCATCAACAAGCGTCTTTTTGCGGCGGGGCTTTATCCGGTGTGGATTGACTGGGAGATTTACGTGGAGGCTCAGCTCAAACCAGGCAACACGTTGATACTTCAGGCGCTTGAGAACATCGTCCACGACCGTCCGTATGGCTTCATCATCGATGCCGACCGTTTCATGCCCTTTGGTTTCATCAAGGAGCATCTTGCCGAAATGGGGCGGTTGGTCTATTTCTTCCACTATCTCCATAACGAGCGACTGCCGGGGAGCTACTGCCAAATTGACTTCCGCCGAAATGGCTGGAATTTGGCGGAATATTTTGCGGGCAAAGGTCATCGTCGGATGGCCTTCTTTACCAAAGAGCAGCCGTTGCGTGGGGCCGGGTACGACTTGAGTCCGCATGAGCTGGTCGTCTTGGGAATGGAGGACTACTGCGAACACTTTGGACTTTTCTTTGACCGGCAAACCACAGATCGTTTCTTCAACGGCGAATTGCCCGTCAAGATTCTAGCTGAACTCAAGGAAAGGGGCGAATTGCCCACCGTCGTGGCTACCCACTCGGACGCCTTCTGTGTTCGCGAACTCCTGCCGGTCTGCGCCTCTCTGGGCATCCGCGTGCCGGAGGATCTCTCCGTTTTGGGGTATATGAACACCCCCTGGGCCACCGAAGTCAAGCCGCAGCTTTCCTCTGTGGACTGCAATGCCGAAGCGCTCGCCAGCGAAAGTGTCCGTCTGCTTTTGGAACCCGAATTGCAGAAGGTTACCGTCGAACCCGTGATTGTCGAGCGGAACTCCATCTTGGACTTGAAGTCGGCCGTCGAAAAGCGGAACACCCCGTAAACAAGTAATCCCCGAAGCCATCGTCTTCGAAAATTGATGCGCACGTTTTTCACCATCCTGCTGTTCTTGATCAGCGTTCTGGGCAATGCTGCAGAAAATCTGCGCCCGGCTTTTGACAAGAGCGCATACCGTGGCACGTTGTGGGCGACGGTGAACCCCTGGTTCCCGCCCAACAAGCCCCGTCGGGGCGTGCCGGAGGCAGGAACGGAATACAACAGCAATCCGCAGGGCGGTCCGAACTACGCGCGGAAGGTCTATCCAGACGAGCCGGTGGCATGCTGGAAGGAAGCGATGCGGGAGTGCCAGGCCAAGGGGATGACCGGCTGGCAGTTCGAACTGACCGTCCATGCCCCGGGCTTTGCCGTTCAGCTGAAGCAGGCCGTGGAGGCCGCCGAGTCGCTGGGGAACTTCAAGCTGGTGCCCTTCCTCGGACTCTACCGCGGACCATGCGGCCCTGCCGAACAGGCTGCCGAGCTGCT
>JAFXSU010000263.1 GCA_017525435.1 Victivallales bacterium | reverse complement strand
GGAAGAAAGCATAACGCTGAGACAAAAAGACAGGACGGTGGATTTCATGTTGAAACGAGAGGTGAAGAATCTAAATTTATGTTTTGAATCCCCTGGGACTTGAGATCTGAGTTCTGAGTTCTAAAATCTGAGACCTAAGACTTGAGACTGGGGACTTGAGACTGGGGACTTGAGACTGGGGACTTGAGACTGGGGACTTGAGACTCGGGCTTGAGACTCGGGACTTGGGACTTGGGACTTGGGACAAGCCGCTTTCTAGAGGATGGTGGGCGCCCCCAACCACCCGCCCTTTCAAATATAATACCAAGAATTTGGAGAAGCAAGCCCATTCTCAGAAAGTCATCAAAGTCTTTTCCCCGCAATGATTTTTAGAGATTTTTTGAGCAACCATCAGGTCTCCATGCCGGCGAACTGTGTCATGTAGAGTTCGTGGTATTTGCCACATTGCGCAAGCAATTCCTCGTGATTTCCCTGTTCCACGATGCGACCGTGGTCCATAACCACAATGAGATCCGCGTCCCGGATGGTGGAAAGCCGATGCGCGATGATGATGGAGGTGCGGTTTTTCATCACCGTGCGCATCGCATTCTGAATGGCCTTCTCCGTGCGGGTGTCCACGGAGGAGGTCGCCTCGTCGAAGACCAAGATGCGCGGGTTGGCGACAAAAGCGCGAGCAATCGACAGCAGTTGCCGTTGGCCTTGGCTCAGATTCGCACCCGCGCCAACCAAAATGGTCGCCATGCCATCGGGAAGATGATCGATGACCTCGCGGCAACAACTCGCTTCAATCGCATGGGACAACTCCTCCTCCGTCGCCTCCGCATTCGCATACCGCAAGTTGCTCTCCACCGTGTCGCTGAACAACACCGTGTCCTGCAACACAATCGCAACTTGCTTCCGCAGGCTGCCCCGTGCCACTTTGGCTAAATTTTGACCATTGACCAGAATTTGTCCATCACAGTCATAGAATCTCATCAGGAGGTTGGCGAGGGTAGTTTTTCCTGAGCCGGTGGCACCGACGAGCGCGACCTTCTGTCCTGGCTCGACGGCGAGGCAGAAGTCGTGGATGACTTGGTGGCCTGGCACGTAAGAGAAATTCACATGCTGGAATTCAAGATGCGCGCCGTCGGTTTCGCGCATGGGTTCTCCGGCGAGATCTTCCGGCGGCTCGTCGAGGACGGTGAAGACTCGTTCAGCTCCGGCGACGGCGGTCTGGAGCTGTCCGTAGATCTGCGCGATCATATTGACCGGGCGTGAGAACTGCTTGACATAGAGGATGAATGCGGAGATGATTCCGACGGAGATCATCCCTTTAAGCGCAAAGTAACCGCCGAATGCGGCGATGACGACAAAGCCGAGATTGCCGATGCAGTTCATGACGGGTCCCATCACCCCGGCGAAGATCTCGGTACGGATTCCGGCGGCGGTGAGGCGGTCGGATGTCCGTGTGAACTCTGCGATGGTGGCCTTCTGGTGGTTGCATGCGACCACGGTTCGGTAGCCCGCGATCTGTTCCTCGACGGTCCCGTTGAGCGCGCCCAAGAGCTCCTGCCGCTTTCGGGAGAATTTCCGGACCTTTGCCGAGAGGAAACGCGTCGCACCGAGGGTAAGGAAGACGGAGAGGCAGCTCAGAAGGGTAAGCTGCCAGCAGTGATAGAACATTACCGCGACAACGCCGACGATGGTAAGGATGCCGGAAAAGAAGGTCGGCAACGCCATTGCGACGGTAGAAGAGAGCCTCTCGATGTCATTGGTCATTCGGCTCATCAGGTCGCCGTGCGAATGTCCGTCCAAGTACGCCAGAGGAAGGTCCACGGTCTTTCCGAAGAGTTCCTCGCGGAGGCGCTTCACGATTCGCAGGCTGAGTTTTGCGGTAGCCAGTCCCTTCAGCAGCTCCAGCCCCTCGCCCACGCCTGCAATCAGCACCAGCGTAAGCAGGGTGGCGGGGAGGCTCCCCGTGGTTAGATTCGCGATGAGGTCGATTGCATGGCTGACCACGGTCGGCGTGGCGACCGTGCCCGCGGTCGTGCCCAGCACGACGATGAGCGTGCCCAGCACCAATGTCCATTCTGCGCCGAAGTAGCGCGCCAGCCGCCGCAGGGTGGGTCCCGTACGGCTCGCGTGCTCGACGTCTGCGAAATGTCCACCGCGGGGCGGGCGCATGGGAGGAGAAGAGGTCTTTTGCACGTTAGCCATCGGTCTCCTCCTTCTCGCCCAACTGCGAGGCGTAGATCTCCTGGTAGGTCAACGACGTGCGCATCAGTTCGTCGTGCGTACCAACGGCGCTTATCGCACCATGCTCCAGGACCACGATGCGGTCCGCCTGGCGCACGGAGGCGATGCGCTGGGCGATCACGATTCGCGTGCGCCCCGGGCAGTAATCCCGCAGGGCGGCGGTAAGCTGCGCCTCGGTCTTGAGGTCCAGGGCGCTGGTGGCGTCGTCGAAGATGATGACATCCGTCTTCCGCAGGATGGCGCGTGCGATGGCGATGCGCTGGCGCTGTCCGCCGGAAAGGCTGGTTCCTCGTTCGGCGACGGGCGTGTCGTAGCCCTGTGGCGTGGCGAGAA
Organism: Victivallales bacterium; assembly: GCA_017525435.1. Taxonomy (GTDB): domain Bacteria; phylum Verrucomicrobiota; class Lentisphaeria; order Oligosphaerales; family Oligosphaeraceae; genus RGIG1601. The sequence goes on along the minus strand of JAFXSU010000263.1, from coordinate 2,908 downwards.
TGAACTCCTCTGCCTGTGCGGTGCGCGCGGCATCGCGGATTTCTTCGTCGGTGGCGTCGGGCCGTCCCCAGGCGATATTCTCGCGCAGTGTGGCGCTGAACAGCTCGCTCTTCTGGAGAGCGACGGCGACCTTCCCACGCAAGGCGTCCTGGCGGTATTCGCGCACATCCACGCCATCCAGAAGCACGGCACCTTCGGTCGCATCGTAGAACCGCGGAATCAGGTTAGCCAGGGTGGTCTTGCCGCAACCGGTGGCGCCGATGACGGCGACGGTCTGACCGGGTTCGATGGTCAGGTTCACGTGGCGTAACGCAGGAGAGGCGGCGCCGGGGTAGGCGAAGGAGACGTCGCGGAACTCGATTCGTCCATGGGTTGGCGTCTCGCCGGCGAATGTTCCGTCCGGCAGATCGGGTTCCAGGCTGAGGATTTCGCGGAGCCGTTTCCACGAGGCGGCTCCGCGGGCGACGGCCTGGAGGAGCATCATGGCCATGAAGAGTCCGTTGCCGAGGGTCATCGTATAGGTGAGCGCGGCCATGATGGCACCGGGAGTAGTGATGCCTTCCCCCACGCAGAGCGCACCGACGTAGATGATGGCGACCATCGCCAGCGAGAGCAGCAGATTGAGCGTGGGGAACAGGAATGCGAAGAGAAGCATCATCGACAGCTGCGTTTTGAGCAGTTCGCCGTTGGCCTTTCCGAAGCGGAGCTTCTCGTAGGCCTCGCGCACGCAGGCCTTGACGATTCGGATGCCTGCGATGTCCTCCTGCATCAGGCCGTTGAGCGCATCAAGCTGACTTTGCATTTTGGTGAAGATGGGATTCACCTTGCGCAGGCAGAGGACGGACAGCAGGACCATCACGGGGAGGAAGGTCAGCACCACGAGGGCGAAGCGCGGAGTCAATCGGACAAGGAAATAGATGCTTCCGAGCGAAAGCATCAGGGTGCGGATCATCCCGCGGATGGACTGCGAGACCAGTTGCTCCACCTGCGAAACATCGTTGGTCACGCGTGTGATTAGCGGTCCGGCACCCAGGCGGTCCACCTGCGGGAAGGAGAGCGCGAGGATCTTCCGGAAACATTCCTTGCGCAGGAGATTTCCGACATTCTGGCTGGCGAGGTTGGTGAAGGCGTTGTTAAGCGAGCCGCACAGTCCGCCCACGAACACCAGCGCGAGCATCAGGCAGCCAAGTCGCAAGATCAGCCCCATTGCGTCGGCGTTTTCGCCGATGTCGAGCACCCCCTCGTCCACGATGCGCCGCATCAGGCTGGGCTGGAGCAGGTCCATGAGGACCTCGCCCATCATGAAGAGCGCGGCGGCCACCGCCCAGTGTGCATAGGATTTGAGATAGCGCCACATATTCAGTCGGGTTTCGTGATCCTGACGGCCCGGCAGGCGAGCTCATCGACATTTTCGGGGCACACACCATGATAGTCGTTTTCATTCTCCATGGCCTCGGCCAGCCATTGGCAGAGGCGGTTCATCGCGGTGGCGTCATCGTGCGTCATCGCCTTTTCGCCCGGCTGACAAGGCCAGACAGCCGGAGCCAACATCAGCAGCCGGCCTGCCGCGCGGTCCGCCAAAGTGGCAATCATATAGATTGTGCGTTGGGTATAATCCCAGTTTCGCAGACGGCGCGTCATTCTATGGATTGTTTCCCGATATTGCATAACAGGTACTATAGCCCCTAATAGTTAACAATATCGCGTCTGCGAACTTTTACCTGTCACTGACAGGACAAAAGCACCAAGGGGGTTATAATTCGGGGTCATAGCCCCAGTTGTCCTGTGTGATAAAGCCCGTGCGCCGACCATCGCCGGCGGGAGGGACGGTATAAATCCTTGTGGTCGTTTCGACATGGCAGTCCGTGTAGGAAACCACTGCGGAGCCTTCGTGCCGGAAATCGACCGTCCCGGATTCATGGTAGGCACCAAAGCCCTTCCCCCCCTCCTCTGGGGCACGGAGATAGCTGGTGATTTCATAGATGCCTGAATAGCTGTCCCGGTATCCGGCATCCGCGTTCAGCAAGATACGAGCCGGACGTCTCACGCGTGACGCCTTGAAGCACCGTCTTGTTTTCGCATTGTAGATGTCGAAGCCCAGGCATTCGTTGTAGCCATAGCCCGCATACGGAGTGACATACGACTTGGTATAGCCGTGAGCGGATGGACACTGGTAGATCTTGCTGCTGTCGGCGGACTCATGGGCAGCCAGCCCGATGGCCAGGTAGCCAGGTTTGTTCATTGACCAATTTTCATCATAGCACGCATCCCAGCCGCCTTCGTAGGTAAGCAGGACGACGAAATCATCGTCGAAGTCCGCTGTATAGAGCGTATGGAACAGCCCGATTTGCCGGAGATTGTTCACGCAACTGATTCGTCTTGCCTTCTCTCGTGCCTTCGCGAGGGCTGGCAGGAGCATGGCCGCCAGGATGGCGATGATGGCGATGACGACGAGAAGCTCAATAAGGGTAAAGGAATAGGACGACGATACGCGATTGCCGCGCACTTTGGTTTTGATTGGCATCATGCTTGCTGTTCTCCTGTGTGACGCGCACAGAATTTTCCCAGTTTCGTGGGAAAGGATGGAACTTTTCGAAGACCCAGGATCCGACTTCGATTCTCTCCAGAAGATGGAGGAATACCATACGGTTGCGCGACAGCCGGGGATTCTCACCCCGATTCACTGTTTGTGTGATTCACACACTGGCTTTCGAAATGTACAATATGCTTAATATAACTCTGAATCCGTGAATTGTGGGTGGATGTACTGCCGGCGCCCTCGCCGACAGAAACTGCGTTGTGCTGGTGCCCCGCCAGCACAGAGTAAAATTCACGGATTCAAGATAACTCCTTATTAGGGAGCAATTGGACACATCTCTGCATTCATTCCAATCCGTCAGCGCGCCAG
>JAFXSU010000262.1 GCA_017525435.1 Victivallales bacterium | reverse complement strand
CGTAAGTATTTCCGTCCTTGGAGTGGAAATACATCTTGACTGGATGGGAGCGGATGGTAATTCCGCGTTCCATCTCCAGATCCATGTCGTCCAGCAGCTGGTCATGGAAGGTGCGCATCTCCACGGATTGCGTGTGCACGAGAAAGCGGTCGGCCAGCGTGGACTTGCCGTGGTCGATGTGCGCGATAATGCAGAAATTGCGGATTTTGGATAATTCAGGGAAAGACATATTCCGTAATATACTGTTTCAAGCCGATTTCTACAGTCGATGGAGATATTTTCTGAGTGCTTGCCGTCGAAAAAGGATTGCTTCAAAATCCATTGCGGTTCGAGACAATTCGAAACCCTCAGCCGACTCGCCTCGGACTGCTTTCATGGATGAAAGCCTTTGACAGCCATTTCGTCAGCGCTCGTATGCCATCTTGAAGATGTCGAGGATTTCGTTGTAGCCGAGGGGCAAATCGCCTTTGAGGGTGCGCGTCTTGTTTCTGGAGCAGCCCAGTGCCAATGGCTCAAGGTCCTCCTGTTTCACGCCGAATGCACGCAGGCCGATTGGCATTCCGATTTGGGAGTAGTATGCCTCCTGCATGTCAATCGCCTTTTCGATTGTGCTTTCGGGGTGGTCGAAGTCGATGTCAACATTCCATACGCGCGACGCATACTGAAGCCAGCGCATGGTATTTGCCTTGTGGACATAGCGCGCCCAGCTGCACCATAGCGCGGCGAGTCCCGCGCCGTGTGCCACCGTGGGATACCAGCCTGATACTTCATGTTCTAACTGATGCACAACCAGTTGCGTGTCTCTCCCGCATTGTGTCAGGCCATTGTGTGCAAGCGACGAAGCCCACATGATGTTCGCCCTGGCCGTGTAGTCGCAGGGATTCTTCAGGCAGTCAAGTCCGGTTTGGAAGACGGTCTTGACGAGGCTTTCGGCAATTGCATCGGTCAGCGGAGTGTCATCCCCTGGGCAAAAGTAACGCTCGATGGTATGCATGGTGATATCAACGATGCCGCAGGCGGTCTGATAAGGATTCACGGTGAAGGTGAGTTCGGGGTTCTCGATGGCGAAGTCCATCCTATTGCAACTACAGCCGTATCCGCGCTTCTCTCTGGTCTCCATGTTGGTGATGACGCAGGAGTTGGACATTTCCGAACCGGCGGCGGCGAGCGTGAGAATGGCACCCTTTTTCAAGGTGCGCTTGGGTGTCGCCTTGCCCAGCGAGAAGTCCCAGACATCTACTTCGGGATTGGCAACGCCATTGGCGATGTCCTTTGAAGAATCCAGCACCGATCCTCCGCCGACGGCAAGGACAAAATCAACACCCTCGCGTCTGCATAGCTCAATGCCTTTGCGCACCAGTCCAAGTTCGGGATTCGCGACCACGCCGCCGAGTTCCACAAAAGCGATGCCTTCATCTGCAAGGCACTTGCGCACACGGTCCAGAAGACCACTTGCCTGGGCAGATTTTCCGCCATAGTGCAGAAGAACCTTCGTTGGATGGAATTCCTTGATGATCTTCCCGACATTGCGTTCCTCGCCTCTGCCGAAAAAGACCTTCGTCGGCGTCTCGTAGATGAAATTTTCCATTCTATTTCTCTTGAAATGTGTAGGTTAAAAGGTGGAGAATGGGGTCGGAAAGCTGTCCCTGATCCTCCAAGCCCCTTGCACTTAATGTAATGCTTTCTTGTCGTTATGCAAACGAGCAATGCAATCAACCATGCAATCCCGTTGCGAATAATCGCAGGCATCAATCCGGAGTTCGATTCATTGGCCAGAGACGAGAAAAACCACGAACGGCAACTATATTAACCTATTAATATAAGATAAGAGCTTTCCTGAACCTCAGGAATGCGAGACCGAGATGCGAACCCAAGGAGAAGAGATGCTTTGGAAGAAGACATTGCTGGTGCTGGCGGTCATTGGGCTGTCGTTTGCGTTGTTTGGCAAAGATTTGGCGAAGCCGTTTTTTCTAGTGGACCAACGCACGCAAATGCCAGTCTTGAGTTGTCCGATCCAACCGAATTGGCTGGCTGGAGGCAAGACGACCTGGACGGCAGATCCGGCCGCGCCAGTGAGTTGGTATGTCTGGACATTGTCGCCAGATCAGCGGGTCAAGATTATCTTCTCGTCTCTGACGGTACTTGGCTCGCCCGGCCAGATTCAGCAAGTGCCGTTTCTGCAAAATCCTTATTTGTTGGCCAACAACTTGTTGCATGGTGTTCAGCGCGACCATAACCTGTCCAACCTGCGTATCGTCGAAGCACACTTCAACAACCAGGAGGCTCCCCAGGACTTGATTGCGTCACGCCTTCAGCATGCGCGTGAGCATGACATCACGCCAACCAATTTCTTGTTCACGGAGTTGTTTATCCGCTATGAGGGTATTCGGGGCGGGAAGAACTACACTGCCATTTTGTCGTTGCCGATGCTGGCGACGGAAAATCGCCCGGGCATGGGCTTTGCCACTGTGGTCGAGTTGCTTCTGCCAACGTCGTTCAGCTGTCCGCCGGAACTGGAGAAGGATACTCAGTCCCGTCTGGAGAGAATCGTGAAGGCCATCCAGATGAACCCCAATTTCACGGCCGTGGTCAATCGGATTGCCCAGCAACGCACGGCGAACTGGCTCCGGGTTCAGAACGAGATCCGCAACGAGCAACTGGAGCTGGCTTCCTCCACCTCCGGCACTTTGGATCGCGTGCGGGACATGTGGTCGGAGTATATCCGTGACGTTGATACGACCTCCAACCCGAATACAGGCGAAAAGATGTTTCTTGACAATCGCTATGACCATGCCTGGATCAACAGCGACAATGAGATCATCTACCACAACAACGGTTTCAACACCCCGAACGCCAGCACCGCGACCTTTGATCCAAACAGCAATGCCCTGTTCAACCAGACCAACTGGCAGCAGTTGAAATGAACAGCGGCAGAGTGAACGAATATTACCATGAAGACGATACGGATTGAAGGCGGCCAGCCTGTAGATGGCGCAATTACGCTGGGCGGCAACAAGAACGCGGCATTGCCGATGATTGTGGCGGCAATTCTCACCCGCGACGAGGTGGTGTTGCACAATGTGCCGAATATCCTGGATGTGAGCCAGATGCTCAAAATTGCCGAGGCACTGGGCGTGAAGGTGAGTCAGGAAGGAGCTACGGTTGTGCTCTGTGCCAGGGACTTGCATGAGACCACGCTCCCGCCTGCGCTCTGCCGCTCCATTCGGACTTCGCTGCTTTTCGCGGGCCCCCTCGTGGCGCGATGCGGAGAAGCACGGCTTGCGCCGCCTGGCGGGGATGTCATCGGACGACGGAGACTGGATGGACATTTCTATGGACTCCAGAAACTTGGCGTGAAAATCGATGCCACACCGTATGCCTTCCAATTCCGGCGCGAAAAACGACTGCATGGCGCAGAGATTTTCCTGGACGAGGCGAGCGTGACCGCCACGGAGCATCTTCTGCTGACGGCGGTGCTGGCGCAGGGCACGACAATCATCCGCAATGCCGCCTGCGAGCCGCACGTCACCCAGCTGGCGCAGTTGCTTAACGCGATGGGCGCGAAAATCTCCGGTTTGGAAAGCAACATCTTGGTCATCGAGGGCGCCACTCGTCTGCACGGTACTGAAATGACCATTGGTTCCGACCATGTGGAGGCAGCCAGCTTCCTCTCGCTGTGCGCGGTCACCGGCGGACAAGTGGAACTGCGCGGGGACATCCAGCCGCACCACTACTGGATGACGCGCCGTGTCTTTGAACGCTTTAGCCTGCATTTCACCTTGCGCCCCAACTGTATATCCATGAAAGTCCACCGTCCGCCCAGGCTCGTCAAGGACCTCGGCAACGCCATCCCCGTCATTGCGGACGGACCGTGGCCGCAATTCCCCAGCGACATGATGAGCTGCATGGTCGTGGTCGCGACTCAGGCGAAGGGCACCGTGCTCTTCTTCGAGAAGATGTTCGAGAGCAGACTTTATTTTGTGGACAAGCTGGTTGCGATGGGAGCCAATGCGGTGGTCTGCGACCCGCACCGCGTGGTGATTTCCGGCGGGGCGAGGTTGCACGGCGTCGAGATGTCCAGTCCCGATATCCGTGCCGGCATGGCGATGGTCGTGGCCGCCGCATGTGCCAAGGGAGTCTCCACCATCTACAACGCCGAGATGATCTACCGAGGCTACAGCGACCTGATTCCAAAACTCAATGCATTGGGAATCAAGGCAAGTGAAGTTGAATCATGACTTTGGACAGGATTGGACAATTGCTGACAGAATTGCCCGGCGAAGCCGAGGTGCGGATTCTCCGCTGGGCGGATGTCACCACGCTTGGCGTTGGACTTGGAAAATTCCATTGCATTTCTCCTGAAATGGTTTCAAGTTTAAAAAAAATACTACAATTTATTAATAATAAACAAATTAATTATATAGTAATTGGAAATGGAAGCAATTTGATTGGCAGCGATGCGGACTGCGATGGCGTAGTTCTGGACCTGCGCAGGTGTGGCAGTGAGATCCATCATGACGGCGCGGTTTTCACAGTGGGAGCGGCAGTGTCTCTGCTCACGCTGGCGCGTTTTTCGGCGGAGCGGGGCTACGGCGGTTTGTCAAAGCTCTGCGGGATTCCTGGCCAGTTCGGTGGTGTGGTGACGATGAACGCAGGAGCCCTCGGGCAGGAGATTTGTACCTATGTACAAGAGCTCCATGGTATTTTGGCTGGGCACGATTGGTCGTGGCGCCCAGAACCTGCGGATTGGGGGTACCGCCATTGTCGCCTGCCGTCCGGCGTGGTTTTGACCTCGGTTGTCTTAAAATTAAAAGAAGTAGTTCCAGAAGAAGAAAATAAATTGATTTTATCGGAATTGCGTCGGCGTGCCGATGTCACTCCAAAGGGTCGTTCGGCAGGTAGCGTATTCCGGAATCCGCCGGGAGAGTTCGCGGGGGCACTACTGGAGCAGTGTGGCTGCAAGGGATTATCCGTAGGGAATTTACATGTCAGCGAACGGCATGCCAACTGGATTGTCAAGGAAGGCGAAGAACCGGGTCATGCTTCGGACTGCCGTCTGCTGGTCGAGGAGATGCGCCGCCGTGTCCAAGAGCGCTTTGGTGTTTTGCTGGAAAACGAATGGCATTGGGTGAATCTCCGGCAAAATCTCTTGCATGAGTTACATTAGGGTATTCGCGCATTTTCCATCTGTTTCCACCCCTTTGCCCGTCTAAACATTTTACCATCATGAAGTATTTCCTTGCTGCATTCATCGGAGTCGCATTGGCATTGCATCTGGTAGCCGCCGAATATCGTGTGCCGCTGGAGGGCATCCGAAACTATGACAATAGCCAGGACTGGTTTCTGACTCACGCGGATGTCTTCCCGTTGAAGGGCGAGGCGGCGGACAACCTGGCGGAGTTCTCCACGTCGGTCTGGTTCCGCGTGCGTGAGTTCCCCGTGATGAATCTGGAGGCACATCGCCACGAGGCCGCCGTCTTCAGCCGCGGCTGGAGCCAGGAGCTGCGCATCACGCCAGGCGGGGAACTGCACAACTTCTATTGCATGGAGGACCGCGAGACGGAATTTCCTGCCTGCCCGCAACTCTTCCGGGGGCACTGGACACATGTGGTCACCACTTTCCGCGTTTCCCCGCAGAAGATCACGACCTACGTGGACGGCGTGATGGTGCATGCCTACGACGGCGCACTCACGCCGATTCGGCCACAGGCGGCGGGTTGTCCGCTGACCGTTGGTCAGTCTGCCGACCACTGGAATCCCTTTGACGGCGAAATCGCCGACCTGCGCTGGTTCGACCACGAACTCACCCCGGAGGAGGTCCAGGCGCTCTGTGCCGCGCCATTGCCGGAGGTCGCCGCACAGCTGGCGGAAGAGGAAATCACGCAGGACTATCTGAAGATCTATCCGGTTCCCAGACCGCTTGGAGACGGCATGGTGTTGCCCCAGACGCAATATTCCCCCGAGGAGCCGGTGGCCTCGGAACTTCATATCACGTTGGCGCCGGGCGAATACGAACCAGGCGCACTGGCGTTGCATGCGATGGAACGACCGCTTCAGGGGCTTTTTGTGGCGGCTGGCGAACTGGTGAGCGATTCCGGCGCGAAGCTGGCTTCCGATTGCATCGACCTCAAATATGTCCAGTGCTGGTTCCAGGCCGGCACCGCCTGGGTGGGCATCGGGCCAGAGATGGCGACCGCCAAGCTGGTTCCGGAACTGCTGGTGAACGACCCCCAGCTGGTGTCCGTGGATTTTGCCAGTGGAATGCAGTATGTCAAGTTGGGCGGGCCGGAAGGCAAGACCGCCCGTGCCGTCCATGCCCATACGCAAATTCCTGGCTCCCGCTGGAATCTGCGCTTTCCGACGGCTGAATGCGACATCCGCGACGCGAAGGAGCTTCAGGCGCTAGATCTCCTGCCGAATGCCACGCGCGAACTTTTCGTTACCATCCATGCTCCGGAGGACGCTGCGCCTGGCGACTATCATGGAAAGCTGGAGTTCCGATTGGGCAGGCTGCGCCTGGCGACGGTTCCCCTGCGGGTGACCGTCCTGCCCTTCCAGCTTGCCACCCCACGTACGGCTCGCGACCTCGACCAGCCCTTCGTGACCTCCATCTACTACACGAATGGCATGGACAACGCGGATTCCAGCGAACTCAACCCGATGCGCCGCACTGCCGAGCAACTGGCGGTCGAACTTGCGGATCTCAAGGCGCACGGCATCGACAACCCGCTCAACTACCAGCTCCAGACCGCGCCATTTGACCTGGAACGCTTCCGCAAGATGCTCCGGATGCGTACCGTCGCCGGTCTCTCAAATCGACCTGCGTTGCTCTCTGGCCCTGAGAGCAACCTCATGAAAGGCTTCGACGCCTCTCCCGAGGCAATCGCCGATCTGCGCCAGAAGGTTCGCGACATCATCGCCGTCGTCCAGGAGGAGTGCGGGCACTCCGAAGTCTATTTCTACGGGGTGGACGAAGCGTCGGCCGAAAAGGTCGCCGAACAGAAACCGCTTTGGGACGCCATCCACGAGGAAGGCGGGAAAATCCTCACCAGCGACTGTTCCGTCAAGCGCTTCGGGGCGGGAGTGGACGGCAAGGTCCTGGATCTTCTCACGATGTGCTACGACTCCTCGCCTGAATTGGCCGCCAAGCGCCATGCCACTGGCGGGCTGATCTACAGCTACGGCAATCCGCAGGGCGGCGTCGAGAACCCGCTCATTTACCGCCGAAACTACGGCATCCGCCTCTGGAAGCACAACTACGACGGTTTCGCGACCTACTGCTACTTTGAAGCCTTCGGTCATCCCTGGGACGACTTTGACAGTGTGGACTACCGCGACCACAACCTCGTCTATCCCACTACCGACGGCGTCATCGGCACCGTCGCCTGGGAGGGCTACCGCGAGGCCGTGGACGACATCCGCTACGCCTCCACCCTCGCGCTCGCCATTCGCGAGAACCCCGGCCACCCGCAAGCCGCCGCTGCAAAGGCGTTCCTGGATGCCGTGACCGGCGAGGAGCCCGACCTGGACGCAGTGCGCCGGGAAATCGTCGCCTGGATCCTGAAGTTGCAATAGCAAGTCCCCACAAGCCCTT
>JAFXSU010000261.1 GCA_017525435.1 Victivallales bacterium | reverse complement strand
ACTCCCCTTGCTGTACAGCATCCCGAAATCCAGAAGCCGATGGAATAACCAGAACCGCCGTTCACGCAACCGCTGCACCACCCGCATTTCTGGCTGTTGGAGGTTGGGGGTAGGAAAAAAAAGCAGAAACTTGAAGAGGGGAAGAAGATAAGCATGCGTCAAGGCTGTTGATGCGTAGAAATCATCCTGAATCCGTGAATTTTACTCTGTGCTGGCGGGGCACCAGCACAACGCATTTTCTGTCGGCGTGGGCGCCGGCAGTACATCCACCCTCAATTCACGGATTCAGGTTTCAATATAAAAATGTGATATAGTTGCGTTTCACAACTCTGCAATCCAGTGGCCGTGAATAAAATAGAAAATGTTCCCATTGGACGAAATACGCTTTGTCCGCTACGATAGCATCGTTCCCGCGTCTCAGGGTGTTTCCCGTTGAAAACCTCTCAGCTTGCTGCGAGCGGCGTCTCCCAGCGGTCGCCAAGTTCAGCTCCTCCAGCATCACCGCGAGATCCCTCGCGAGCCTGGCGGTCTCTGTATGGTCGAACATCAGGCGGTAGGCGGCGAGGTGGAGCTGGACGGTCATGGCGCCGACGCTACAGCGCACTCCATCGGCGGGGGCGCCGACGCTACATCGCCTTCCGTCTGCGTGGCGCCGACGCTACAGCGCACTCCATCGGCGGGGGCGCCGACGCTACATCGCACCCCGTCGGCGTGGCGCCGACGCTACATCGCACCCCGTCGGCGTGGCGCCGACGCTACATCCGCTCTCCGTCGGCGTGGGTGGCCGGTCAATGCGTGGAGTGCGCCACGTCACTGTCATCCACGGAGTCAGCCTTGGCATCAAAGCGTGTGTATTGCGGGAAGAAGGTAAGCATCTGGGTGCAGGTGCGCCCGTTACGGTTCTTTGCGATGATGAGTTCTGCCTCAATGCCGTCGGTGGCGTTGTCGGACCGATTGAACTGCTCTTCGCGCTTGCGGTGGAGGAGGGCGACCACATCGGCGTCCTGCTCGATGGCTCCGGATTCGCGGAGGTTGCTGAGTTTTGGCTTGCCGTCGCCTTCTTCGGCTTTTCGGTTGACCTGTGCGAGGCAGACGATGGGGATATTGAGTTCCTTCGCGAGGCCCTTGAGGGCGCCGGAGATGCGCGCGACATCGTTTTCGCGGTTGGCGTTGCTGCCGGAGTTGATGGTGATGAGCTGGAGGTAGTCGATGAAGAGCGCCTGGATATCGTATTGGTCCTTCATTCGTCTTGCCTTGGCTCGCAGTTCGAGGATGTCGATGGCGCCAGTGTCGTCGATGAGGACATTCGTCTGCCGGAGGGAAACGCAAGCATTTCGCACGGCATCGAGGTCGCCTTGCGGAACATTGGATTCGTATGGCCAGCGGTTGATGTTCACGCGCGCCTCGGAGGAGACAAGGCGAAGCATTAACTGTTGGGCGGACATTTCAAGGGAGAAGATTCCGATCGGCGTCTTGTCGCCGCCACGCAGAGCGATATTGGCTGCCATGTTGAGGGCGAGGGCGGTCTTGCCGATGGAGGGACGCGCGGCCAGGATGAAGAGCATTCCAGGCTTGAGGCCGCCGGTCATGGCGTGGTCGAGGGTGTCGTATCCAGTTGCAAGACCTTGGAGGTCACTCTGTTTTGTCAATAATGCGGCACAATATTTGAGAGCCTCATCGGCCAGTGGCGCAATGTGCTGGAAGTCGTGCGACTGGTTCATCTGGCTGACTTCGAGGACTTCCTTTTCAATGATATCCAACAGAGGCGCGACCTCGCCGTCCGATTCATAGCATTTCAGCACGGCATCGGAGCAGGTGGCGATGATGCGTCGAAGCACGGCGTTCTGCTTGACGATCTCCGCGTAGTGTTCGATGTTGACCGAGGTCGGAACCCGATCCATCAGCAGCCGCAGGTAATTCAGACCGCCAATCTGTTCAAGCTGATGGTTCTTCTGGAGATAATCCGCCAACACCACGGGGTCGATGCCGGCCTCGCCCATGGGGTTGAGGGCGACCATCGCATTGAAGATCATCTGGTGGGCAGGGCGGTAGAAGGCACCCTCAAAATTCAGCCGTGCCAGACCGATGGAAGCCGCATCGGCGTCGGTGAGCATGGAACCCAGAACGGCGATTTCGGCATCTTCGTTGTGGGGTTTGGGACGGTCGAAAGAGAAGATTCCGGCAGTGCGTGAAGAATTGGCAGGACTGGGCTGACTGGAGCCGTGGGAATAATTTGAATTGTTTTCAGGCATAAGAAGTTGAAAAATGAAAAAGGCGTGAGACGACAGGCGAAAACAGGTATGCCCGATGGTGTATGATTGTCGGGCGTGAAACCAAATGTAAGCCGGATTATCTTTTTTGCAAACCGACACAATTGCAAACCGACTGCTATATTATCCAAACCGCAATTGCTTAGGATTCTTTTCATAGGTTATTTATTAAAATGATAACTTTCTTATAATAAATAGATTAAATACAATTTTTTAACAATGATGACAGTTTTTCTCATCTTTTTTCTGGCATTTTGGGGAGCATTGTCCGCCGAGGAACGCTTGACATGGTACGATGGCGTGACGGCGAGCCACTGGTCGGACTGCTTTTCTGCGGAAAATCGTTTCAAGACTTTGGAATATGGTGAGTTGTCTTATGATTCAGAAGTTTCTGCGCTGGATTTTCAGTTCAGGTTGCGTAAAGGAGGTCCGGAGACCGAGTGCGCACTGGTGTATGGGCGGCCGGCGATGCCTCCGGCGGAGCAGGTGGTGTTCACGGTTCGCAACCTGGGCGAAGCGCCGCTGAAGTTGTTTGCGGCGGCTTGGAGCGGTGTGGAAGGCGGTCCTGGCTTCCGGGTATGGAAGGGGTGGGATTCGCCTGAACGGCCGGAGGTTCCTGCGGATGGTGCCTGGCATGAAGTGGTTTTCCATTACGCCCCGGAAGGGAAGGGCGGATCCGGACAATATCCGCTGGATTCGCTCGCCTTGTACTTATTGGATGTCCCAGAAGATCAAGCAGTTCATCTGCAAATTCGCAGCATTGAATTGGTGGACGACTTGGTGCCGCAGGGCAAATGCCTGAATGCCTTTGCACTGCCCACGGAGATTGTCGCGGGCGATCGGCTGAATTTCGGTCCGATGCGCGTGGAATTCCGTCATCGGATGCCGATTGACGAGCGAGTGTGGCTGGAGTTCGCGTTGCGGGACAACCCAGGTCGGCAGGCACCTGTGCGTCTGCCGTTGGCAGGCGTGGAGCGCACGGGAATGCGGCTGTTGATTCCGGAACAGGAATTGCCAGTAAGCAAGTATCTTCTTTCTGGTGAGTATGTTGTGAGTATTCATTGTGGAGAGGCGGTGATGCGGCAGGGCAATGCGGAAGTCACCGTGAAGGGCCGCTTACCACAGGAGTTTTCGCAGTGCGAAGTGGTGAACTGGAAAGGCGCTCCGACCATCCGCTGCAACGGCGAGATTCTCCCTGGCGTGATGCGAGCAACCTATGCAATGGGTCCCTTGGGCTGGCGTGCCTTCGCCCAGGAGGGTGTCAAGATCTTTGCCTTCACCGCCACGCCCAATCTTCATGCCTATCATAGCGGAACGCTGAGCGAACCCGCGCCCGGCGAATATGATTTCAGTCTGTTGGACGACTATGTCCAGACAATCCTCTCCGAGGCTTCGGACGCATGGCTGATTCCACGCGTCTTCCTGGGCGCACCAATCTGGTGGTGCGAGGCGCATCCCGCTGATTGCGTATGGATTGAGGAAGAAGATGGCACTCGGCATCCAATGCGCTATGTCGGCGGTCGCCCCGTTCCCAGCTGGTCCAGCCCTGCTTGGCGGGAATACACCGCGAATGGGCTTCGCAAAATGCTGGAGCATATCCGCAATTCCGCGTATGCGGATCGCATTGTCGGCATCCTCCTGGCCTCCGGAACCACCGAGGAGTGGATGGCATGGGGTGACAACGAAAACCTCTGGGGCGACTACTCGCCTGCAGCCCAGACGCACTTCCGACAGTGGCTGCGGCAGAACTACGCTGACGAAGCGGCACTCCAGTCTGCCTGGAAGGAACCGGAGGCGACTTTTGACACCGCCGAAATGCCCACGCGTGCCGAGCGGGCGGCGGTGCTACCAAACTCTCCAGACCTACGAGACCTCTCAGTTGGCGCAGAGGTTAAAAGCGTGGACTACTATCGATGGAATGCCGAACGCACTGCCGAGACGATTGCTTACTTCGCGCATGTGGTCAAGGAGGCGACAGGCGGGCGGATGCTGGTCGGCCCCTTCTACGGATACCTCTTTGAACTTGCCTTCGGTCACCGCTTGCTCAACTCCGGTCACACGGCGGTCGGCAGGCTGCTGGAGAATCCGGAAATCGACTTCTTCGCCAGCCCGTTGAGCTACGCCTATCGAGAGGTCGGCGGCGACGGCGTGCCGATGAACATGGGACCCGCCGCCAGCCTTGCCCTCCACAATAAGTTCTGGATTGTGGAGATGGATGTGCGAACAAGCGAGACCGACGGACCAGTCGGACACTGCGGAAAGCCTGCCGACCTTGAAGGCGACCTGCTGCAGCAAGACAAGGTCGCCATCCACACCCTCTGCTCTGGATTGGCGCAATGGTGGTTCGATGTCGGCTATGTAAACTACTCCAATCCAACGCTGATGACGCATATCGGAAAACTAGCGCGGGCGATGGACGAGGCGGTGCGAAAGTGCGACCGCACGCCCGAAGCGCAAATCGCATATGTCGTGGACGAGGCGAGCCTGCCGTATTTCCGCGTGGGGTCGCGCCTGGCCTTCGAGGGCGTCACCCGAAATGTCACATTGTTGGAGCACCTGGGAAGCACGGTGGAATATTATCTCGCCTCTGACCTGGAGCGCCTTCCGGAACGCATCCGGCTGGTGGTTCTGGGCACCTCCTTCGCACCGGATGAAGCACAGCTGAAGGCACTGCGAAAACTTGAGGCCGATGGCCGAGTCATCCTCTTCCTGCATGCGCCAGGCATCTTCCCGTGGCGCGAAGGTCAAACGCCCGTCGAGGCGATGCGGGAGTTCACGGGACTCCCGCTCGGGGTGGTTGCCGACGAGGTGCCCTGCCAGGCGACAGTGGACTTCCCGGACGGAAGGTGGATGCCGCTCGAAATGCAGGGAGCGGTCTTTTCGGCAGACCGCCCGAATCACGCTCCATATCGACCGTGCCCATTCGTGGAACCCGATGCTAAGACGCTGGTGTTGGCGCATTTCCCCAACTCCGGCGGCGCCATCGCTGTCCAGGAGCATCCTGCCTGGACCGCGCTCTACTGCGCAGTGACGATGCCGCCGCGTGAACTTCTGCTCTCCGCGATGAAGAAGGCGGGCGTCCATCGCTATATCGAAAGCGACGACCAAGTCTGGGCGACACGTGGGCTCCTGGGCATCTGCGTCCGTGAAGGCGGTCCCAAGACCATCTTCCTGAAGTCCCCCGGCCAAGTGCGCGACGCACTCTCCGGCGAGGTCTTCACGACGGATGCGGAAGGCGCTTTCACGGTAGAGTTCGCACCCCGTTCCACACGGTTGTTTATATTGCAATAACTTGCTTATTATAAATTAATTACTTAAAATTCCATCTGCCGTCCCGCCATGCCTGGTTTTACGGATTGTGGTACGCTTTGTTACACAAGAAGGTACCTGATTGCACTTCTACAAATTCTACGGGCGCTGCCGCCCCCGTCCCCCTGCAGCTTGAAAAAACAGCGTAGTTAAGTGCCATCACGGGGAATATGGCTATAGCCTAAAGCTTAAACCTGTGTTCCCCACAGCCTTAAGACTAGGTGCCATCTTGGGGAACACAGATTATTGAAAGCCTATTGGCTGTGGGAAACCGTACCTGGAGTGGTAAAAAAAGTGACGCAGAGGTAAAGTATTGAACAGTGGCCATTGGATTTTCACTCGGTTTCCCTCCAGGGATTGCGGTGGTATGCAATTTGCTGTTGTAGAAATGGCAGGCCAAAAGCCGCTGTCCCGAAGCGGGACGCAATCGAAACTACACCATAACCAAGGAGCAACCATGGCTTCAAACATCCCAAGCAATCGTCAAAGTTGTGCAACCTGCCAGTTCTGGACAGGCGAGCGGAAGATCATCCAGGGCGGCCGCATCGTGGAAGTTCCCCTGAACGAGTACAAACCCTGCAATGCCGGAAAAGGCAGCAACATGGGTGTGGGTCATGGCGGCAGCTGCAAGAGCTACCGCCGCTGGGTGAATCTGCCCTGATTCCAAATCGTTGCTGTAGCAACCTGAATCTTGGACTGCCGTTGCGTTCGGTCGAGAAACTTGCATGTTTTCACGGAAGCGAGCGCGGCGGCAATCCTTTTGGGGGAGTTTGACGCGAGGACACAGGGACTGTTGGCTGACGCGATTGGCACACCGGCCGCTGCCGAATCGCGCCTCTTTTGCATATATTCTTATATAAATCTGCCAAAAAATCTCATAAAATATCAATAAAGTATTTGATTTTATATACAAATATAATTTAGATAATTTTGATTTGAAATAGTCGTGTCAGGCAGTATATTATAAGTGCTGACGGCAGCAAATGCCGACCGCGTCATTGGTTGTAGCCCAGGTCCCGCGAAGGGCGGGAGAGGAGGTGAAAGCCGATGAGCATTTGGATTGCAGTCATTGCGATTGTCATCATCATCCGGATTGAAATCCGCCGATAAAAAAAGGCAGGCATCCGGGTGGGACCGGATGCCTGCGTGCCCGACGCTTACCAAGCGTCACTTGTCTCAACTGACCAGTGATGTTTGCGTCATGCGCCATGTACGCATGTCGCATAGGCATTGCTGCCGTCAGTTTTGAAGACATTCTTAATATGCCATCGATTTCGATATTTACAAGCCGTTGCACGAAAAAAAGGAACTATATCCATGAGTTAGGTGAATACTTTGGGAATGATACCGTTAACTTGCCGTCATGATTTTCCAGCAACATTCATGGGCAATGGAGATTTTCCAACGAAACACACGAAAGACACGAAAAAAAGCGCAGTCTGTACCTATATATTCGTTTTCTGAAGAATCGTCCAAATTGCTCTCTGATTCCGCAGGATTGTCTGGGGCAAGTTATAGTAAGGAATATCGCCGTGGCTGTTATCCTTGCGGCGGGTTAAAAAATCTCAGCTTTCATTCCTTACTATGCTTGCAGCAGTTCTCCACGATTTCAATGACTTCCGCCTGGAGGAGGTTCCGACGCCGGAGCCGGGACCAGGGCAGGTGCGCGTGCGCATCGTCGATTGCGGTTTCTGTCAGACGGACTACAAGGCGATTGTCGGTCTTCGCCGCAATGTGACCTTCCCGTTGATCCCTGGCCACGAACCCTCCGGGGTGATTGACAAGTTGGGGCCTGGCGTGGTAGGCGATTTTCAGGTGGGCGATGCGGTAATCTGCCAGCCCTCCGGCTACTGCGGACAGTGCGAATACTGCCGTGCGGGACTCACGCACTATTGCAAATACGCCTACACTACTGGCGGTGACGGGCCGGACGACGTGCGGCCGGGGGCTTTCGCGGAGTATATGGTCACTGGTCAGGAGTGCCTTTTCCACAAGCCCGCGAACCTCTCCTTTGAGGCGGCGGCACTCACCGAGCCGCTCTCCGGCGCCTGGAAGGGCGTGGTCCAGAAGAGCGAAATCCGAGTTGGCGAGGACGTGGTGGTGATCGGCACCGGCGGAATCGGACTGCTTTGCATGATGGTCGCCAAGGCGGCGGGCGCAGGTCATCTCGTGGCGATTGACGCCTCAGAGTACGCACGCCAAAACGCCTTGAAGATCGGCGGGGCGACCAAGGTGATTGACGCACTGGCACCGGATGTGAAGGAGCAGGTCTATCGCGAGATGCCCGCCGGACCCGATCTCGTCATTGAGGCGGCTGGTCCCATCGCCGCCGTGAAGACGATGGTGGATCTGCGCCGCCGCGGCACGCGCTGGAATGTCTTCGGCATTACCACGCACGAGAAATTTGAGCTGGACGGCGGACAGACGCACTTCCTGGAGGGGCGCATGGACGCCTCGTTTGGCACCACGCCATTGGCGATGCAGCAGGCGATCCGCCTGATGGAACGGAATCTGGTGGATCCCGCGAAGATTGTCAGCCATCGTTTTGCATTGAAGGACATCCACGAGGCGGTGAAGGCGATGGGCGAGCGTAACCGCAATAAGGTGATGATCCATGTGACGGAACTGTAATT
>JAFXSU010000260.1 GCA_017525435.1 Victivallales bacterium | reverse complement strand
TTTCACCACGCCAAAGTATCCCGGCAGTGGCGAGGAGTGGCCGGCCTTCGAATTCAAGCCTGCCGTGACGGACTGGTCGGAATACGACCGGCTGGTCATTGACTTGGTGAACACCTCACAGGGCGACATCCGCTTCAACATCTACATCTCCGACTCGAAGACGCCCTTTCGCGAGTCTATGATGATTACCCCATCTCCTTTGGGAATCAGCAATTTCCAGCGTGTGGAGGTCTCCTTGGGGCAGCTCGCCAAGTTTGTAGATCTCAAGGACATTTCGATTGTCCATTTCTTCACCGAACGGCCCAGTTGCGACGTGCAGCTCCAGGTTGCGGGGCAGGTTCTGCTGCGTCCCGGCGAAGAGTTGCCAGAGTATTCGCTGGAATATCGCGAAGCCCTGAAAGCTCTGGCCGCCAAGACAATCGATGCCTCCGCCAAAACTTTGGAGGATAACTACCACACTCTCGCCGCCCGGCAGGACGAAGAACTCCACGCCCGCCTCGACAAGGAGCTGGACAGGCTCCGTCAACGCATCCAGGTGCTTCGCGACGAACAGGAGACCGCCGATTTCGATCCGGTGCGCTACCGCGAGCGTCTGCTGGAGGCCGAAATGGCCGCACTGGCCATCCGCCGCGTGCCCTCCGTGCTGGCGTTTGAACGCAGTGCCGAGGCCGCCGGCACCGCCACTCCAACGATGGTGGTGGGAATTGCAGGCGGTGATGTGCGACTCTTCCCAAGGGAAATGCCGATCGAGGCGACCGGCAAAGATGAAGTCAATATCTCTCTGGCACGCAACGAATACGAGAATTTCCAGGTCGCGGTCTATGCCCGCGAGACACTCAAAAATGTCGCCGTGACCGTCAGCGACCTGGTGGCAGAAGACGGCGCGTACATCCCCTCCGGCGGCGTCTCCGCGCAGGTGACCGGCTTTGTGCAGACCAAATGGCGCCCCGAAAACAATCCGGAGTATGTCGGATGGTATCCGGATCCCATCCTGAACAGCCTGCACTCGTGTGACGTGGCCGAAGACGATCTTCAAAGCTTCTGGGTGCGCATCTACGCGCCGCGCTTCCAGAAACCAGGCCTCTACCGCGGCAAAGTGACCGTCACCGCCGACGGCCAGCCGTCCGTGGAAATCCCCCTGACGGTGAAGGTTCGCACCTTTACCCTCCCTGACCACTCTCCTCTGCCTACCGCCATCTCGTTCAATCCGCTGCAGCAGTTCTGGGGCAATCCCGAGGCCTGGGCGCGCCTTAAATTCGCTTACGCGGACTTCCTGGCCGACTACAAGATCGACTACGACCACCTCTACTGGCAAGGCCCGCCGGACTGGGAGATTGTGGAGCATCTGCACCGCCAGGGGCGCCTCGTTGCCTTCAATCTCGGCAATGTCTTCAACGGCGGCATCGACGAAGAGCATTTTGACGAGCAGATGGCCAAGACCATCGACCGCCTGCGCATCGCCTACGACAAAGCCAAGGCGCTTGGACTGCTCGACTACGCATACATCTACGGCTTCGACGAACAGTCCGAGGGCCAGTTCCCCATCCTGGAGCGCTGTGCCAAGGCGCTCAAGGAGGCCTTCCCGGAAGTGCTGACGATGACCACCAGCTACGACCACAGCTTCGGCACGGAGACGGTGGTCAAGTCCATCGACGCCTGGTGTCCGCTCACCCCGAAATTCGACCCCGCGAAGGTCGCGGCCGCCCACGCCCAGGGACGGCTGGTCTGGTGGTACATCTGCATCTACCCCAACCCTCCATACGCCAACTGGTTCGTGGAAAGTCCCGCCATCGAGTCTCGCCTCATCCAGGGAGCCATGAGTGCCAAATTCCAGCCGGACGGCTTCCTCTACTACATGCTGAACATCTGGAACCAGAACAACGGCATCGACCAGGCACAGGGACCCTACACCACCTGGAACCCCGTCGCCTACGAGACCTGGCATGGCGACGGCTCCATCTTCTATTGCGACAAGGAGTTCCGGCCGCTGCCGTCCATCCGGCTGGAGAACTTCCGCGACGGCATGGAGGACTACGCCTACGCATGCCTGCTCAAGGAGGCTATCGAGTGGACCAAGGAAATTCTCGCTGACCGATCAGATCCATTTGTATCTCCTATTATTGATAGGAAATGGCTTGCCCAGGCCCAGGCCGCGTTGCAGGTGCCGGAGGAGCTGGTCAAGGACATGGCCGAATACTCCCACGATCCCGTGCTCCTGCGTGCATGGCGCGAGGGCATGGCCGAGGCGCTCGACGCCTGCGACTTCGCCGCACAGCTCAATCCCTGGTTCGACCCGGACAACCCCTTCGGGGTGCGTGGTTTCCATTCGTTAATGACAAGATAACCATGAGCAACAAGACCATTCTTCAAATGGCGCAGGATGCCAAGGCCGCCAGAAGTGCCTTGGCGACGGCATCTGGAACAGCCCGTCAGGATGCCTTGAATCGCATGGCGGACAAACTGCTGGCAGTCAAGGAAGAACTTTTTGCGGCAAATGCCGAGGACTTGGCATCGGCGCCGGAACTCTCTCCCGCCTTCCGCAAGCGCTTGCAGGTCACCGAGAAGATTTTCGCCTACATGCTGAATCGTCTGCGCGAGGCCGCCGCTTTGCCGGATCCAGTGGGACGTGTCCTTGAGGGGCGCACGATGCCCAGCGGGTTGCAAGTCAGCAAGGTCGCAGTGCCAATCGGCGTCATCGCCATCATCTACGAGGCGCGGCCCCATGTGACTACGGATGCGGCGGCGGTTGCCCTGAAAAGCGGCAATGCGGTCATCCTCAAGGGCGGCTCCGAGTCCATTCGCACCAACCTCGTGCTGGCAAAGGCGATGCGCGAAGCACTTGTGGAGGCAGGGCTGCCCGCCGATGCCGTGCAGTTGATTGAGCGCACCGACCATGGCGCCGTCACCGAACTCCTTCAACAGGACAAGTTTGTGGATTTGGTGATTCCGCGTGGCGGTAAGCAGCTCATCCGTGCGGTGGCTGAAGGCACGCGAATCCCCGTGCTCAAGCACTACGACGGCATCTGCCATCAGTATGTCGCCGCAGACGCGGATCTCGCGATGGCGGTTGCGGTGGTGGTGAATTCCAAATGCCAGCGCGTGGAGGTCTGAAATGCACTGGAGACATTGCTGGTGGATGCGGATGGCGCCGAACGCCTTCTTCCACCTATCGCAGAGGCATTGCGCGAACAGGGCGTGGAGTTGCGAGGATGCGAGGAGACACGGAAACTGCTGTCCGACTGCCTTCCCGCCGCGGAGGAGGACTGGGACACCGAATATTTGGCACCAATTCTCTCCATCAAAATCGTTCACGGGCTGGACGAGGCCGTGAAACACATCACGCGACACGGCTCCGGCCACACGGATGGCATCATCACCTCCAGCCTGGAACTGGCTCGGCGCTTTACCGCAGAGGTGGACTCTGCTTCCGTGCTGGTCAACGCCTCCACACGGCTCTCCGGCGGCGGGGACTACGGGATGGGTGCCGTCGTGGGTATCAGCACCGACCGCTTGCATGCCCGTGGCCCCGTCGGCCCTGCCGAACTATGCACCTACAAGTGGATTGCCGTGGGCAACGGCACCCTGCGAAAATAACCAATCACCCGCGAAGTCCGTAATCCGAGTCCCTCAAGCCTGTTTTGTTCGCTATTTTATTCCACAACAAACAGTTGGATATTCTTTAACCAATAGGTGAGTTGGGTCCCGACGGGATTGCATCCAATGCGGAAAAACCGGATGGTGGCATCTGGCGGAAGACTCTGGTCGAACATCACGCGACGCACCTCCCAGGTGGTCAGCGGAGCGCCATAGGCAAAATTGACGGTGCGAACTTGCGGATCATCTGGCGTATTGTAGCCGACCATCACGAAAGCGCAATGGACATCGTTCTCCACCTTGTTTTGCGCGGTCTTGACTTCGAACTGGAGGCCTCGCAAATTCCGGGCGGGTTCTCCGCCTTTGAGTTGGTGGACCGGATAGAACCAGCGGTCCACCGGACTGTCCCAGACGGCCTCGAAGCGCAGGGCTTCCTCCGCCTTGTCCACCACGCACTGATAGCCGGTTGCAGAGGTATTCCGTTCCCATGCTTCAGGCGTCAGCCAGTCCATCGGAAGCAACTTGCAATTCTCCAGGAAGAGTGAGAGATTCTTGACAGGGATGTCCAACTTGGACGTGGTTTTGCCATTGAACCGCCCGGACAGGACAATATGCCCAGTGGACTCGCCCTTCGGAAAAGCGGGCCGGAAGATCCCCTCGAATTCCGCCTTGCCCATCGGGAGAAGCGTGATTTCCTCTGGAAGCCCTTCAAATTCACCGCCTTCCACGATGACTTTCCCAGTCTTGGTCAATTCGCTCAAATTCCAGATGACCACTTTTATCCGCCCCTCGGTCCTCGCCATTTCGGCAGTGGATTTCTGGTCGGTGACGGTAAAGTCTTCGGCATTCAGTTCCCCACGGAAAATGACAGTAAGATCTTCGTCTTCACTTTGATTAAGATGTCTGTCAATGACTCCTGCGGGCAATGCCTCAATGCTTGGGGATAATCCCTTTAACCCACTTAGATATGCGGGGTAGCGAGTGGCGGTGAGGTGTGCCTTGCCGTCCGTCACCTGGAGGCTGGTGGGGGTGCCGAGCATGTCGGTCAAGGTGTAGGTGCCATTGGGGACGTCAAGAAGAACCTCTTCTGGCGCAGCCGGATCAGCGTGTGAATCTACGGCCGAAAGTTGCCAGAAGACCAGCGTCTGCGAGTGATCGGGGTGTTCCAGCAGGAAGGCGCGGAGCGAATCCCGTAGTTTGATTTCGCCGAGCAGCCGTGCGTCTGCCAATTGGTCCAACATCGTGGACATCGCGGCGTATGCGGGCTTCACCGAACCATCGCGTCGCATCACGCCCCAGTCCTTGAGACCATTTGCCTCGTTGTAGGGTGGGAAGACGAAGAAAAAATTCCGTGCGATGCCCTGCATCATGTGACTGAGTTGCGATTTCGGATAGAACTCCGCGTGAAGCATCTCCTGCTGAGGGGAATGCGCCTTGAAGCCTGGCATGATTCCATCCTTGGTTGAGTGTCCCTCCAAGTTTGTCCCGCACTCGGTGATCCAGATGGCTCGGTTAGGAATCCCATTGGTGGCAAGGAATTTTCTCAATTCAGAAGCGAGGTGCGCATAGTCCGCAGGCGGGGCATAGGTGTGGTAGTTCATCACATCGGTATATTTTGCGGCGTCATTGAGATACATCGTCTGGTGATAGGCGGTGTTTACGCCGGCGCACAATGCACCTGGGGCGACAACGAGGTCGGGCTTGCCTGCGCGGAAGCCCAGGCTGGCGGCCTTCAGCGCGGCAGTGTAGTCCCACACGGGGACGCTTGTGAAGCCGATGTCCTCCTCGTTCCAGAACTCCCAGTCGCCCATTGCTTCGCCGAAGTCCTGCGCTAGTTGGCGACAGCCACGGAAGACTCCCGCCAAGTCCAGGGGGAGACCATTTGGGGTGTCCAGCCACGTTGGCGCATCATGGAACATTCCGGAAATCAATATGTTGCGGTCATGGAGCAACCTCGCGTTCTCCTGATACAAGCCATATTGAAACTCTCCCGGCGAGGGATGCACGGCACGCCAGGACAGACGCTCGCGGACATTTGGGATGCCGGTCCAGGCAATGAGATCGGAGACGAGG
>JAFXSU010000259.1 GCA_017525435.1 Victivallales bacterium | reverse complement strand
GCTTTGGCTTCATCGGCAAGGTGCATGCCTACGGGCACCGCAACCTGTCGTTGTTTTACGACCCTCTGCCATTCCGTTCCGAGATTGTCAAGGTCTGCACGGCGCATCCTGAGACCGCCGTGCACGCGGTGGAGCAGCTGGGAGGCGACGTTCAAGGCGTGACGGACTACCGCGAGATTACCGAGGATCCGTCCATCGACATTGTGGATGTCTGCACGCCCAACGACGACCATGTTCCGGCGGTTCTCTCCGCCATTGCGCACGGGAAGCATGTCTTCTGCGAGAAGCCGCTAGCAGGCAGTTGGGCGCAGGCGCAGCAGTTGTCTTCCGCACTGCCCGGCTATCGTGGCATCTCTCAAATGACGCTCATCTACCGCTTCTATCCGCCAATGATGCATGCCATCGAACTGGCGAAGGAGGGGTTCTTGGGGGAAGTCCTTGAGTTCCGTGCGCATTTCCTGCATTCCGGCAGCGTGAACCCCAATGCTCCAATGTCCTTCAAATTGGCGGCTGGAACAGTTGCAGACCTGGGCAGCCACATCCTCGACCTCACCGAGGCGGTCACTGGTCCCTTCGCCGCGATTCAGGCGCGCACGCATATCGCCTACCCGACGCGACCGAAGGCCGGTGGTGCCCCCGAAGAGCGCGTCCCCGTGACCGCCGAGGATAACATGAACTGTCTGGTCACGCTTGCCAATGGCGCGGTCGGAACGGTCAGCGCCTCCAAAATTGCCTTGGGCACTGAAGACGGCGTTTATCTGGAGGTCCACGGCACGAAAGGTGCCTTGCGCATGGAGCCGATGAATCTTCAGCAGCTCTTCCTTTATGACGGGCAGGCACCAGATGGCCCCTATGGGGGACGGCGTGGCTGGACCGCAGTGGACTGTGGTCAGCGTTACCCCAAGCCCGCCGGATTTCCCACGCCAAAGGCGGTCCTCGGCTGGATGCGCGGTCATGTGCATTGCCTGTACCACTTCCTCAATGGCGTCCACACCAATACTCCGGTGCATCCGGACTTGGCGGACGGCGTCCATGTCCAGCGCCTCATGGAGGCTGTCTATCAATCTGCCAAGAACGATGGAAGCAATGTGCAATTAGCAATTGGCAATTAGCAATTAGCAATTGGCAATGTGATGGTTTACAACAGGAGAAAACAATGAATGCAGTCTTAGAAGCGATAAAGGCACGTAGAAGCGTGCGGGCATTTCGACCGGAACTGGTTCCCGAGGAGCTTTTGACGCAGGTTCTGGAGGCGGGGACCTACGCCGCCACCGGAATGAACTGGCAGTCTCCCACTATCCTTGCGGTAACCAACCGCGAGGTGCGGGACGAACTGATGCGCCTCAATGCGGAGGTTATTGGGAATCCAGGAAGCGACCCTTTCTACGGCGCACCGGTGGTGCTGACCGTTCTGGCGGATCCATCGCGTCCAACCTATATCTATGACGGCTCGCTGGTGATGGGTAACTTGATGCTTGCGGCGCATGCGCTGGGGTTGGGGAGTTGCTGGATCCATCGTGCGAAGGAGACCTTTGAGTGTCCAGAGGGCAAGGCAATCTTGGCGCGGTATGGTCTTCCGGAAAACCTGGTCGGAATCGGCAACTGCGCGTTGGGATACCCTGCCGCTCCCCCGCGTCCTGTTGCTCCACGCAAGCCGGACTACATCAAATACATCCGATAAGTTTGTGCCAATGCGACGGTTGGTCGGCGGCATCTTCATTGGACTGACAGTCATCCTGCTGGCGGAGTCTGCTGTGGAACGTCAGCGTACTCGGCTGGACAGGGTGGTCCTCCGCGAACTGGAGGTCTCGGAAATGCCGCTGGCCGAGTTGCTTGAAGAGGAACTCCCGCGGCTGATTCGGCGGGACGCCCAACCAGGAGAGGAGGTCCAGCTGGTTTACCTGACTTCCAAAGTGCAGTCGGCCAAGAATGTCTGTGTGACATTTCACTTGACGCAGGTGCGCCTGGCGGAGTTCCTTCAGTTGCTATGCTGGCAATATCGGTTGCGTCTGCGCATTACGCCGAACGCAGTGGTGCTGATGGATTCCGCATTGGGCGGCGGCGAGAATCTCCAAGTGGACTATCCTGTGCATTCGGGGAGCTGGGAATCTCGTCGTACCCGTCGTCGAATGAAGCACTTGGCTGATCCGACAACGAGTGACAAATGACACAATAAAACCATGGAGGATCATATAAATGTCTAAAATGGATAAAATTACTCAAAAGATATTGTTGTGTTTTGTCGTTTTCATTGTCGTTTTCTTTGTTATTGGTATCGGTTCTCTGTTTTACAACTCATATAAATCACGGATTCCAATTTATCAGACTGTCATGACGGATTTTGAACTACTCGTCGGGGCACCAGAAAAAAGAAATGACGGTTCCTATTCCGAAATGCAGCATGAGTTGCAGGATTTTATCGACAAATTTGCAATCAAAACGCTCCAATGCTTTATTTTTCATGATCCACATAGAGCGACAACTTACAGCATTCTGCTGGTCGGAACCCTTCCGACCGATGCGGATTTCTCCGAATATACTCTGGAAAAGCATCCACTGAAAAAAAAGACCCTGGATATTTTCCGCATTGAAACTTTGCGGAGCCGAACCGAAGGAAAACGAGGAGTATCTTGAATTACGCGATTACTTCTTTGACTATTGGGTTTACATCTACCACAACCAAATCATTTTTGAAAAAGCGACGGTAAATCCGACTGCCCTGCGGCGCGATGACGAGAAGCGGGAGTTTTTGGAACAATACATTGTCCCGCGAAAGAAACATGAGAGGGATTCTGCAGAAAGTGCAAACGAACAAGTGTGAGACGCAGGCATCCGACGACAGCCGTTACCTCGCTAAATTGAGAAATGCTGACAGCAAAGACCATCGACTGGACAAAGTATCCTGACCTTCCGGAACCGCCTACTGTCCCCGAATGGCGGGACACACCCGAACGCGAGGCGTACTGGCGCGAATACAAGAACCTGCCTGACTTATGCGACTGCAAAGTCGGTATTCTGCTCCTGCTGGCACTGGATGTGCTTTTGACGGTCGGACTTGTGATGAGTCTCCCATTAAACGAATTCGATGGCGTGGCGGATTTGTCACTGTTTATTATGGGCATTGCGTTGTTTTTGATGATGCCAGCGTTGTGCATTTGGTTTGTCATTTCACGGCTTTTGCAATTGCGTCAAGTATTTCGCATGGCGCGTAAATACAGCTTCTTTATGCTGCGTCTGAAGCGTCCGAATGTCACTGGAGAGATCCAGGGCATTCTTGATGCGCGTCCCGCCTTTGACAAGCAGGCGTTTCACGCACTGTGGCCTTCGGAGCATCACGCTCATGCGCAGAAAGGCTTCTGGAGATCGCCTCGGAGCATTGGCATCTCCCAGGCAAGATGTTGTATCCCAACGATCCTTTGCTGTTTTTCTACTTCAGAAAAAGTTCTCTTTGGTGGCGGAAGAATAGAATGGTGGAGCCCTCGGACGACTTCTGGGAAGATC
>JAFXSU010000258.1 GCA_017525435.1 Victivallales bacterium | reverse complement strand
CTGAATCCGTGAATTTTACTCTGTGCTGGCGGGGCACCAGCACAACGCATTTTCTGTCGGCGAGGGCGCCGGCAGTACGTCCACCCACAATTCACGGATTCAGGTTGTTAAAAGACTCTCAGGACTTTCCCCCAGCCGGGGTAGCCATTCCAGGGGCAGTTGAGTGATTTAGAATGGAACTGATTGATATCCAGTATGTTATGAGAATTTAAATCCAGTTCGACCGAAATGGCTGGCACCTCGATGTCGAGGATTTTGGCGGGACCGGTGGTGAGGCGCGCGAGGAAGTCCTCCAGCGTCATCAGGCTGGATTTGACGAGCAGTGCGTAGCATACGGGAAAAGCGGCCTCAAGTCCGATGATTCCATTGGGAGCCTCATCGAAGGGCCGTGCCTTCTCTTCAGCGGTATGCGGGGCGTGGTCGGTTGCGATGGCGGCGAGCGTGCCGTCAGCGACGGCAGTCAAAAGTGCCTGCCGGTCGTGTTCTTCGCGCAATGGCGGAGCCATTTTTGCGTTGGTCCCCCAGCGTGCGATGGCTGCGGCGGTGAAGGCCAGGTGGTGCGGAGTGGCTTCGCCGGAGACGGGCAAGCCGTCCTTTTGTGCCTCACGCAATGCCTCTACTGCTTCTGTAGCAGAGAGATGCTGAAGGTGGAAGCGCGCCCCGGTCTCGCGGGCGAGTTCAAGGTCACGGGTGGCGAAGTCGATTTCGCCCCGGCGGGAAGAAGTTGGGTCCTCGCAGTGGTCGATGAGGAGCAGACCTGCCTCGGCGGCGCGGTAGGCGACCTCACGCATCACCCCGGTGTCCTGCGGTGTGGAGCCGTCATCGGAGAGTGCAATCACGCCTGCGGTTTTGAGTGCGGCGGCGTCCACGGGTTCGCGTCCGGCGCGGTCTTTGGTCATGCATGCGCACTGGATAACGCGAACTTGTGCGGATTGCGCGAAGCGTTCCTGCATGGCTTGCCAGCGCTCCACGGTGTCCGTGGGAGGCGTGGTGTTGGCCATGGCGACGACGGTGCCGAAGCCACCGGCGCGTGCGGCGGCGGTCTCATGGGCGATGTCGCCCTTGGCGGTCTGGCCGGGTTCGCGCAGGTGGACGTGAAGGTCGATGAAAGCGGGAGTAATCAAATGGGACGGTTGGGACAGGTGGGACGGTTGGGACAGGTGGGACGGTTGGGACAGGTGGGACGGTTGGGACAGGTGGGACGGTTGGGACGGTTGGGACGGTTGGGACGGTTGGGACAGGTGGGACAGGTGGGACGGTTGGGACGGTTGGGACAGGTGGGACGGGTGCCTCTTACCTCTCACCTCTTACCTCTAAACTTGATTGGGGAGGAGATGGGTGGCGATGGCGAAGTAGATGACGAGCGTGAAAGCGTCCACGATGGTAGTGATGAGTGGGCTTGCCATCAGAGCGGGGTCTACCTTGCAGAGCTGCGCGACGATGGGGAGGGTGCAGCCCATGAGCTTGGCGAAGACGACTGCGCAGAGGAGGGTGAGGCTCACAACGATGTTTACGTCCAAGGCAACGCCGGACTGGAAGAAATAGATGCGCAGAAAACTCACGATGGCCAACACAACTCCGCACATCAATCCCACCCGCAGTTCCTTCCAAAGCACCATCGGCCAGTCGTGCGGTTCGATGCCGCCATTGCCGAGGTCGCGTACAATCAACGTGGAGACCTGGTTGCCGCTGTTTCCGCCGGTGTCCATCAACATCGGCAGGAATGCGGCGAGCATCACCATGTGGGAGAGAAGTTCGTTGTAGCGGTTGATGATGAAACTGGTCACCGTCGCGCCAATCATCAGCAGCAACAGCCACTTCACGCGGTTGCGCGCCAGTTCCCAGACACTGGTGTCCAGATAGGGCTTTTCAGACGGCGTCAACGCGGCCATCTTTTCGATATCTTCGTTCTTTTCGGCATCGATGACGTCCATGATATCGTCGGAGGTGATGATACCGACGATGCGGTCCTCGGTGTCGAGCACCGGCATGGCGGTCAAGTCGTATTTCCGGAAGTCCGCGGCGACCGCCTCTCGGTCATCGTGGGTATGGGCGCAGATGTAATTGCGCTCCATGACATCCTCGACACGTGCGTCTTCGGGGGAAAGGAGGATGGTCCTGAGGGAGATGATGCCGGTGAGGTGTCGCGTGGCGTCGGTGACATAGCAGGTGTTGATGGTTTCCTTGTCCACGCCGTTTTTGCGAATATACTGAAGTGCGTCGGCGCAGGTCTGAGTGCCGAAGAGGCAAATAAACTCGACGGTCATCAACGAACCGGCGGAGTCCTTCGGGAAATTCAGAAACTCGTTGATGAGCTGTCGCTGGCTGGGGTCTTCGACCTTGTCAATCAGCTTGCGGACGATATTGGAGGGCAACTCCTGCGCCACGTCCACCGCGTCGTCCACGAACATTTCGTTGAGCAGTGCGGCGATTTCATCGTGGCTGATTTGCTTGAAGATATCCTCGTGAATCTCCCGGCTCAAATATGTAAAGACCTCTGCGGCGAGGTCTTTCGGCATGGCCCGGAAGAGCGCAAGAATCTGTCCCTGCTCCAGTTCGCTGATTTCGGTGGCCAAGTCGGCCGGGTTGAGGTCGCCCAGCTTGGTCCAGAGTGCCTCACGCTTGCTCGCCGTGAGTTGGCCCTCGAAAAAGTTTTCCTTTTGGAGCAGTTCTTTGAGCATTATGCAATCTCTCCTAAGCCGCCGTATGTGGGGTCAACCACCATACAGCGACAATGCCGAGGGTGAGTGTAGGACATACCGCGGAGATGGCGGCGTGATGGGCTTGGCGGAGGTGGTGAAGCCGGGGATCAACTGAACCAGGAAGAATGCGAAAAGGATGATGGCCGCGATGATGGCCAGGCCTATCAGCAGACTCTGGGTAACCTGAAGATTTTGCGGGGAAGCGACATTCTTGGTGGCGTTGCCCGGTTGGGTGGCAGACGCATTTTCAGAGCTGATGCCGACCGTGGTTGAATAATTGGAAGGCAGTTGGGACATCTCCAGGTGGGTATCGATGTCAGTCAACGTGATGAGTGAATCAAGGCTCACAATGACACGCTCCTCGACGCGTTCCTCGTTGATATAGAGCGGCGTCATGGAACTGAATGGCTCGGCGGTGATCGTGGAGCCCTTCACGGTGATTTTGCACTGGAAGCGTGCGACTTGGCCCAGGCGGACGGTCACATAGTTGTCGTGTGAAGCACCCACCGAATTGACGCCCTCCCAGAGAACTCCGAATTCGGTCATGTTGGCCTCTTCGTTGTTCCAAGTCAGAATATACGGAGACGGCACGCCTTTGCTGCCGAAGCCGAAGAACAACTGTCCAAAGCGCACAATGGTTCCGTTGTGCAGGGGAGCCTCACGCACCTTTTCGCAGTTGATGACAATGCCCGCCCGGCTGCTGGTGTCATGGATGGACCAGCTGCCGTCCGCATGGCGCTGCAGGTAGAAGTGTCGGCGGCTGATGCTGCTCTCTGCCACACGCTTCAGACTGACTTCACACGACGAGGAGCGCCCGACCTCGATGCGTTCGAGGTCGGGGAAGTTCTCGGTGTTGAAGTGGACCAATTCTACGCCTTTGTTGTTGTAGATGTGGCAAATGGGCATAAAGGAATGAAGAATGCGAAATGAAGAATG
This sequence comes from Victivallales bacterium, assembly GCA_017525435.1. Lineage (GTDB taxonomy): Bacteria > Verrucomicrobiota > Lentisphaeria > Oligosphaerales > Oligosphaeraceae > RGIG1601. The sequence continues at coordinate 13,302 of JAFXSU010000258.1, read as the reverse complement.
ATAGTTCTTGCTCGTGGCGAGCGACGGACAAGGGTAGCGAGTCAGCAGGTTTTTCGGTGGTTATGGTTCTTTGGCAAGTTCCTGACGGATTTCCTCCTGGAGGAGGGTGGCCAGACCGTCCAGCGTGCGCATTTCGGAGCGCTTGCCCCAGTCGCGGTGCTTGTATTCGACCTGGTTGGTTTCCAAGGTCTTAGGAGAAATCACAATGCGTAGCGGAATGCCCAGCAGATCTGCGTCGGCGAAGGCGCTGCCCGCCTTTTCGCCACGGTCGTCCAGCAAGACCTCAACGCCCAGGCTCTGCAATTCGCTGTAGAGTTTCTCGCAGGCATCTGCGACGGCGGGTTCGGAGTATTTGAGTCCGATGATGTGGACTTGGTATGGGGCGATGGCCATCGGCCAGATGGGACCCCAGTCATCGTGGTTCTGTTCGCAGACGGCGGCCATGCCACGTCCGACGCCGATGCCGTAGCATCCCATGATCATTGGCTTGGATTTCCCGTCGACATCCAGGTAGTTGCAGCCCATCGGCTTGGAATATTTGATTCCAAGCTGGAAGATGTTTCCGATCTCAATGCCGTGGAGCAACTTGAGCGGTGCCCCGTCAATGGGCGAGGGATCGCCGTCCCGCACGGTTGCGATGTCCGCCACGATGACCTGGTCCTTCTGTGCAACGTCGCGGTCGTAGTTGAAATTCTTGATGTGGTAGAGTTCCTCGTTGGCGCCAACGACAAGATTGCTGGATTCCACGACAGAGGGATCCACGACCACCCGGAACTTGCTTAGGTCCAAGCCGTAGAGCGAAGCATAGCCGGGCACGGCGCCAACCGAGCGGATCAGTTCGTCGTCCGCGAAAGCCAGATTGCCATCTTTGATGACCTTTGAAAGTTTTGTTTCATTGACTTCCAGGTCGCCGCGGATATTGACGAAGACAAGCTTGCCTTGGGAGTCCTTGTAGAAGACCGCCTTGCAGGTTTTGTCATTGGTGATGCCGAGGAACTTTGCAAGGTCGTCGATGGTCTTGCAGTGCGGGGTCTCGACCTTTTCGGTGGGGAGAGGCGCCTCTTTGGTGAAATTCAATTTGGCACAGGCGACCTCACGGTTGGCCTGGTAGTTTCCGTTGGGGGAGACGAAGAGGGTGTCCTCCCCGCAGTCCGCGACGGCCATGAACTCGTCGGAGCGATTTCCACCGAAGATGCCGGAGTCGGCCTGGATGCAAAGCATGTCCTTGACGCCGATGCGCTTGAAGATTCGGAAGTAGGCTTGGCGGCAGACCTCGTAATACTTTTCAAGATCCTCCTGAGAGGTATGGAAGCTGTAGGCGTCCTTCATCGTGAACTCACGGACGCGGATGAGTCCGGCACGCGGCCGCGCCTCGTCCCGGTACTTCGTCTGAATCTGGTACAGCATGACCGGGAGCTGCTTGTAGCTGGTGATTTCCGCACGTGCGATTTGGACGACGGCCTCCTCATGGGTCATGCCCAGCATCATGTCCTTGCCATTGCGGTCTTTGAAGCGCAGAAGTTCTGCGCCCACGGAGTCCCAGCGTCCGGACTGTTGCCACAATTCGGCGGGGAGGACGACAGGCATAAGGACCTCCTGTCCGCCGATGCGGTTCATTTCCTCACGGATGATCTTCTCGATCTTGGAGGTGATGCGTTTGCCGAGTGGCAAAAGCGAGAAGATTCCGGTCGAGACGGGGATGCAGTATCCTCCTCGCACCAAGAATTTATGACTGACAGTCTGAGCGTCGCGCGGGGCTTCGCGCAGACGCTGACCAACGATTTTGGAGAGGCGCATGATATTCAGCAACAACAACTTTTGGAAACCGTTTCGTACGCACGCGCGTAAAACAAAAACGTTTCCAGGGGATTTTCAGGAAGCGTAATTAGTCGAAATATATCCTGTAAAATGATAACTGGTGGGTGTAAAACGTATAATTTTCTCAGATGGTGCTAAATTATATGCAATACGCCAATTTCCAGAGTCTTTTCCTGAATCCGTGAATTTTACTCTGTGCTGGCGGGGCGCCAGCACAACGCATTTTCTGTCGGCGAGGGCGCCGGCAGTACGTCCACCCACAATTCACGGATTCATGTCTTTTCCTCAAACATTTCAAGGGATTGAAACCATGAAAAAGTTATCCATTTTGCTGGGCGCCCTGGCGATAGTCGGGATGCTGTGTGGTTGTGATTCGAAAAAGGAGTCAGATGGTTCGTCGGTGGCAAAGGAAGTCAGCGATACCATCGACTACGGCATCGGCGTGACCCAGACGCGCGCCTTGAAGAAGGCGCAACAGCAGGTGCAGCAGCTCAACGAGCAGCATAACAAAGATTTGGAAGATGCCTTGAAATAATGAGGGATGAGGAATGAGGGGATGCGATGATGTTTGGTGAGAAAGCCGAATGATCCCCGGAGGCGCGGGAAAAGTACGCCACGAATAGCGATTCCTTATTCCAAAGTCTTGGCGATTTCCTGAAGGTGCTGGATGATAGGCAGATGCTGAGGACAGGCGTCTTCGCATTGGCCGCACTGTAGGCACTCGGAGGCCTTGGCTCCGCCGGGCCGCCACCCGTAGTCCATCTTGGCTCGCTTGAGGTCGCCGTAGCGCTTGTAGCCATTCATCACCGAGAAGATTTCGGGAATGTGGATGTTGGCGGGGCAGCCGGAAGTGCAGTAGTGACATCCGGTGCAGGGGATGGCGTCCAGTTCCTTGATGGCTTCCATTGCATGGTTCAGGACCTTGCGCTCCGTTTCGGATAGTGGACGGAAGTCCTTGATATTCATATAAGATAAATTATCCCGCATCTGTTCGTCGTTGGACATCCCGCTGAGGACAATCATCACATTTTCGAGCGAGGCGGCATAGCGGATTGCCCAGGAGGCCGGCGAGGCGTTTGGCTCGGCAGACATGAGGATATTGCGTGCGGCTTCGGGAGGATTGGCCAAGAGGCCGCCCTTGACCGGCTCCATCACCACGACCGGCTTGCCGTGACGCGTGGCGATCTCGTAGCATTCTCGGGAGGCGACGCCGGGGTCTTCCCAGTCGATGTAGTTGATCTGGAGTTGCACGAATTCCGCATCGGGATGTTCGGTCAGCAATTCCTCCAGCATTTTCGGCGAACCGTGAAAGGAGAAACCCCAGTGGCGGATGAGTCCCTGGGCGTGGAGTTCCTTGATATAGTCCCACAAGCCGTATTTGGCGTAGAGTTCGACGTTGGACTCGTCGATGCCGTGGAGCATGTAGAAGTCGAAGTAGCCCGCATTGGTGCGCTCAAGGGAGTGGCGGATTTCGGCTTTTGCCTCATCCTCCGTCTGGCATGCCCAGGTGGAGGCGTTGAGCTTGGAGGCCAGGTAGTAGCTTTCGCGTGGATGGCGGTCGCAGAGCGCCTGACGGGTGGCCTCTTCGGAGCCTCCATAGACATACGCGGTATCGAAGTATTTTCCGCCGGCGGCCAGGAAGGCATCCACCATCCGGCAACACTGCGGAATGTCGAAATTCTTGCCTTGTTTCGGCAACCGCATGAGGCCGAAACCCAGTTTGGAGCAGTCGTGGACTAGAGTATTCATGGCTGGCAATTTTGGAACGGAACCCGCGGGTACAGAACTAGCGGATTTTGGTGAGGTCGAGGCCGGCTTCCTCCCAGAAGAGAGTATCTTCGACGAGCTTGCAGTCGATTTCCCAGAAATGGTTCATGGTGTCCTCCTTGCTGGGACCGCGCTCCTGCACCTTCTTGAGGTAGTCGCGGAGGATCTCCGGTGCGACGGCGCATTTTGTGGCGGCGAAAGCGGGGAGGTTCTCCAGAAGTGCGCAGCTGAAGGCGTGGATGACGGGGTCGTCTGAGGGGATTTGCAGGCTGGTCTTCAAAGTGCAGACCACCAGCGTGCCGTCTCCGACTTTCACGCTGAAGAGGTGGCTGAAGTTGCGCAGGGTGTCTGCGTCGATGAAGTGCTTGATGTTGTGGACGAGGCCCTTCATGCGGTCGCGAACCGGCTTGTCCACGCCGCTGACGAGTTGGTTGACGGGGCAGGGGAAGTCGTCGAGGTTGACCTTGTAGGCGCCGTCCAGCAGGTTGTAGAGATTGAAGTCGAAGTACTTGTCGAGGGCGAGTGCCTGCTGGAGTTCAGGGGCAGAGAGAATCCCGCCGAGATTGCTGCCGCGGTCCCAGATGCAAGGCTTGCAGCGCTCCAGGGCACCGGGGAAGAAGTAGTTGCCGTTTTCGGGCTGAGGCGGTGTGGGCTGAAGGAGCAGGACCGTCTGGCCGTTGGCGAGCGCCGTGAAGACATTTTCATTGAAGTCGCTGGTGACGAAGGTATTTGCTGGGACTTTCGGAAGTGCCTTGCGTGGGTAGCCCCAGAGGTGCCAGGAGTTGGCGAGTTTCAGTTCGCCGCCGGTGAAGGTCGCCGTGAGTTCCAGCTGCGCGGACGTGTCGTTCTCCGCGAACTGTAGCTCCAACGTGGCGAGCTGTTGGAGGCCGCCCGCCAACGAGATGTCCTTGCCCTCGTAGAGCGTATCCGTGGCACCGTCAGGATAGCGGACGGTGACGGTGAGGTTGCCACGCTGAACTGGTTGCGCCAGAAAATCGGAGGCGTAGAGGGTGCATTGGACAGGAGTGTCCCAGAAGAAAGTGGTGCGGTCGAAGTGCGCAAGGAGCGCGGCGTTGTCGTTGAACTGGCGCATCCATTCTGGCGGAATGTACTTGTCGTCGTCGAAACAGTCCAGGATGCCGTTTTTGTTCTCATATTTGAGGCAGTCGGCAAGCTGGAGCATCTCGAAACCGCAGAGATTGGAACGCCGGCATTCTTCGAAGTAGGTCTTCAAGGCGGCCATCTTCCACTTCTGGGAGGCCTGGATGAAGTCCGGCAGACGGTCGGCGAGACCCTTGCGCTGGATCAGCGCAGGCAGTTCGTCCATGAAGCGCGGGCGCGAAATGCCGTTCTTCTCCAGGTATTCCGGTCCGACTTCCGAGGCGAATTTCTCGTATTTTTCTATAAGTGCTTTATAATCAGGTATTTCTATGTAATGCGCGGCTTCGTGTGCAATGGTTGGCCGCATGGGGACGATGGTGCGGTGCGCAGTGGCTGAACAACGGTTTCCCTTGTTTTCGACGTCGAAGGGTGCATCGTATGCGGAGCCGTTGATGCGCCATGGGTCATCGACATGGAACATCTCGGCATGGCGTCCCATCGGGAAGAAATATGCGATGTGCTGGCTGTAGAGGTCGGCGCTTGTTCGGTCGAACTCTCCCCAGCCGGAGTTGTCCACGATGATCTTTCCAGGTGCGAGTTCCCGCCCGCGCCTGTAGAGTTCATGGACTTGCGGGACATGCCCGGAGTTATGCATCTCGTTGCCGATGCAGAAGATAGCTAACGATGGGTGGTTCCGGTAGTTGAGGATGGTGTCGGTCCAGTTGTGCTGATCCATGGAGAGGTTCTTCTTCTCGCCCTGCTCGTCGGTTTCGAAATTGAAACCGATTTCGGCGTGGATGAAGATACCCTCTTCGTCGGCGGCCTGGACGAATTCGGGCCAGGGGACGGTGCTGTGGAAGCGGACCAGGTTGAAGCCGTATTTCTTGGCCTGGCGGATATACTTTACGTCGGCCTCGAAGCGGGTTCCGCCAGTCATGTTAGGGTGTTCGTGGGCCGCGATTCCACGGATGCAGCCTCGGAAGTAGATGGGCGAGCCGTTGACCAGAATCGCCTTGTTCTCAAAGGGCTGGAGTTCGCAGTAGCCGAAACGCTCGGCCACGCCGTCCGCCACAAGGCGGTAGAGTACGGGGGTATCCGGACTCCAGGTCTTGAGGGCGCTGGCGTCGAAGCGCGTCAGCCAAGTGCCATTAAGCAGTTGCGTGGAGCCAAGCAGTGGCGCATTCGCGGGCTTCCCGTCTTGCAGAAGGATTGCTGGGTTGGAGAGTTGCTCGGGGGAGGTGACTACCAGCAGGCCGCTGGCGACATGGCTGCGGATGTAAAGTTCGGACATCTTTTGGTGGAATGAGGAATGAGGAATGAAGAATGAGTAATGTATGGTTCTCGCTCGTTCACGAGTGGAAACTACCGCCCTGTGAGGGCGCGGCCCAGGAGGGCCAGAAGTGGCCGCAGGTCGTACCATGCGCTGTGACTGCGGGCGATGCGGTAGGTCTCGCGGCGAGCGAGCGCACGGGAGGAGTTGGCCAGACCGCCTAACTGCATGTTCACCAGTGGTCGCTCGGTGAGGTATTTCCAATGCAGGTGTGCCTTGTGGCAACGCCACACGAAGTCGTAGTCGGCGGAGATGCGGTAATGCGTGTCGTAGAGGCCAATGTGCTCATATACACGCTTGCGGAAAAAAGTGCCTGGGTGAGGCACGGCCATCTTCCAGGGCAATTTTGCCAAAGGCTGCGGCGTGAAAAGCCAGTCGTCTGCGGAGTTTTCAGCATGCATCGCGACGGGCGACGACACGGCATCCACTTCAGGAGTGAAGGCATCCAGGACGGTTGCCAGGGCATCTGGCTCATACCAGTCGTCCGCATTGAGCAGGGCCACGACTTCTCCTTTGGCGAGGGGTATGGCCTGGTTCCAGGCTGAAGGGATTCCCGCCTCGCCGGAGACACGCCGCTGCGGAATGACCTGGAAGCCACAGCCGCGTTCGGCGAAGCGCGGGCGGTATTGCTCCAACAATTCGAGCGTGCCATCGGTGGAGCCACCGTCCACAAAGAGGTATTCGTTCGGCAGTATGGTCTGTGCCAGCACAGCGTCCAAAGTCTTCGGGAGCGTCTTGGCGGCGTTCCAGCAGATGGTCACGAGGCTGAGTGTGGGCGTGGTCATTCCTTCTTTTCCGCCTCGTAGAGGGCGATTTTGCGAGTCAGTTCGGTAATCTGACGTTCAAGCCGCCGGAATTTCGCCAGAATGAGCAGCGCGCCTGCATAGACTGCCAGAAGCAACAGGTAGAGCATCAAATCCGCACCACGGCCGACGCCCACAAGCGCGGCGACCTGGTTGGCCAGCTCTGGAAATAGAACCAATACGACGCCCACGCACAGTTGCACCAAGACAAAGAGACGTGTGGCCAGTCGGCTCTTCAAAACTGTGAAGCACAGCAATGTGAGCGCAACCAACCCTAGAATGAGGATGATCTTGATTGGCACCGTCGTTTGAGGTTAAATGGTACAAGGTACAGGGATACTTCTGGATTAAAGATTCCAGAGCGAATTAGCTTTGCCGTTTGAGGAGGTCGAGGAACTCGTTGCGGGTTGCTTCGGAACGGCGGAAGGAGCCCAGCACTGCCGAGGTGACCATCAATGAGTTCTGCTTTTGCACGCCGCGCATCATCATGCAGAGGTGATGGCATTCCATGACCACGCCGACGCCTTCGGCGTCAATCTTTTCCTTGACAAACGACGCAATCTGCTGGGTGAGGCGCTCCTGGAGCTGAAGTCGTCGGGCAAAGCAGTCCACGATGCGTGCGAGTTTGGAGACACCATAGACCTTGCCTTTCGGGATGTATCCGATGTGGCAGCGCCCGTAGAAGGGCAGAAGATGATGTTCGCAGAGCGAATAGACCTCGATGTCCCTCACGATGACCATGTGGTTGCATTCTTCGGTAAAGATTGCGTCGCCGACGATGTCATCGGGGTTTTGATGGTAGCCCTGCGTGAGGAATTCCAATGCCTTTTCGAAACGCTCCGGGGTCTTCACAAGTCCCTCGCGTTCTGGATCTTCGCCAATTTGCGACAGAATCGCTTTCAGATGTTCGGAAATTTCCATGACAAGTCAGATTTTCTAGAGATGCCAGGGTTCAGCGGAGGCATCGGAGGGCATCCGCCAGTCGCCACGCGGAGAGAGTGCGATGGTTCCGACCTTCGGGCCGTCTGGCACGCAGTTCCGCTTGAACTGCTGGGAGAAGAATCGCCGTACAAAGAGTTCAAGCGCACGCTGAATTTCGATGTTGGTGAATTGGCCACGGAAGGCATGTTCGGCGAGAGCCTGAAGGTTCTCCGGAGACTCGGCGTAGCGCAGGAAATAATATAGGAAGAAGTCGTGGATGGTGTAACTGCCCAGTATGGCCTCGGTCTGCTGGTTGCCGCCAGGCAGGAGTTCGGGGGAGACTGGAGTATCGTTGATGTCCCGCAGGGTCGCGGCGAGCTTCGAGGTGGAGATTCCGGCGACGTATTCCACCAGATATCGCACGAGCGTCTTTGGCACACCGCAGTTTACCGCATACATCGAAATGTGGTCGCCGTTGAAGGTGCTCCAGCCTAGCGCGATCTCGGAGAGGTCGCCGGTGCCGACGACTAGCCCGCCAAGCTCGTTTGCCACGTCCATCAGAATTTGCGTGCGTTCACGGGCCTGTGCGTTTTCATAGACCACGTTGAGGTTCTTTACATCGTGGCCGATGTCCTTGAAATGCTGGAGGACAGATTGCTTGATGCTGATCTCCCGAAGTTCCGCGCCGACCTCGCGGGCAAGTGCGCAGGCGTTCTTGTAAGTCCGTCCGCCGGTGCCCATGCCGGGCATGGTGATGGCACAGATGACAGTGCGGGGAAGCTTCAGCAAGTCACAGCACCGTGCGCAGACGAGCAACGCCAAAGTGGAGTCCAGCCCGCCAGAAAGACCGACGACCAACCGCTTGGCGCCTGTGTGGGTGACGCGCTGCGCCAGCCCGGTCGCCTGAATGGCAAAGATTTCCTGGCAGCGTGCCGCGCGGTCCGCCGCCTCCAAAGGCACGAAGGGGAGGGCCGGGAGGCTGCGATACTGAAATTTCCGAATCGTCGGAACCGGTTCGGTGACAATGCGCTGGACGGGATTGGGTTGGATATCGTTGAAGCTGGTCCACGCCCTGCGCTGCTGTTCCATCCAGGCGGGCTTGATTTCCGCATAGACGAGCGCACCATTTTGCTCAAATCGCTCATTTTCGCTCAGGATTCGGCCATTTTCGCTCACGATGGCATGCCCTGAGAAGACCAAGTCGGAGGTGGACTCATGGACTCCGGCACCGGCGAAGGCGTAGATGCAGGCATATCTTGCGGAGAGTCCCGCCACGAGGGATTTTCGATATTCGGCCTTTCCAACCAGCTCAGGGCCGGCGGAGAGATTGAAGATGAGCTTGGCACCGCCAAGCGCGAGGGTTGCGGATGGCGGGATGACCGCCCACATATCCTCGCAGAGTTCACAGCCGAAGACAAAGTCGTTTCCGGCGTCGAAGAGGAGATTGCCACCCATCGGGACGGTCTGTCCGCAGAGAGTTATAGGCGTTCCATCATATTCGCGGATGGAACGGAAGTGGCGCTTTTCATAGAACTCGCGATAATTGGGCAGATAGGTCTTTCCGGCCAGTCCGAGGATGCGGCCGTTCTGGAGGATCGCCGCGACATTGAAGAGCCGACTCTGCACGCGGACGGGCAGGCCGACGATGACCACCATCGGGCTATTCCGGGTGTCGTCTAGCACCTTGCCCAGTGCCTCTTCGGCGGCCTGAAGCAATATGCTTTGCTCAAAGAGGTCCCCGCAAGTGTATCCGGTAAGGGCGAGTTCCGGCAAAACCAGCGCGGCACAGCCGTTTTTCCGTGCCGCATGGACCATCCGGAGCACTTCGGCGGCATTGGCCTGCGGGTCGGCGACTTTCACGCGGGGGACACCCGCGGCGATGCGGTAGAATCCTTGCAACATAATTGATGGTGGTGAATCTCACCAAGAAGGCGAGAAACGTGGACCTTCCAGAGATGTGGCGTTGCCCGCAGGCGAGAAACGGGTTGGAGGGCGGTCACTTGGCTTCCCCTGCGAGGAGCAAAGTCAGACCGGCGGTGGTGTCGTAAAGAACCAGATTGTAGTCCCGGGCACGCTTTTCGCTGTGGACGCGCACGATGCGGCGGGTTCCGGAGTAAATGCGGACATGCCTTTCCAGTGAGGATGGTCGCCAATCGACCGGGAAGATGGTCTGGTCCTCTTCCGTATCGCGCGTACGGCGGTAGTCGATGATGGTGGCTGGGCAGAAATCCTCGCCTTGAAAGAAGATTTCGCAGAGAATGTCGAGCTGTTTGCTATTGGCACGAAGGTGCGTCAGTTGCCGAAAGCCTTCAAAATTGCAGTTGGCGATTGCCTCAAAGAGCGTTTCGAGGTATTTCTGTACCTCTTCCGGGACTTCGCCTTGCGAGACGGTCTCTTGCCGATGGTTGACCGCGTCGATGATCGCGCCCATCCGCTGTGCCTGGCTTGGCGGCGGCTTGGTCAGCCAAAAGACCCATGTGGCAATCACTGCCAGAATGCAGAGCCCGATAGACCACCGCTTGCTCATCAACTGGCCGTTATCTGCCGTGGCAATTCTTGTATTTCTTGCCGGAGCCGCAGGGGCAGGGGTCGTTGCGACCGACCTTGGGCGCGTCGCGATGGATGGTCTGGGGCTGGGCGGCTTGAGCCGGCCGGCCGGCGGCTGTGCCCTCGAACTGTCCGAGCTGCTGGTGAAGTGTCTGGAAGCCAGCGGGCCGTTGCGCCTGTGGCAACGATGCCTGGGCCTGGGCGCGTCCGGCACTTTCGCCGTCTTTCTCCGCGCCGGCGGCAGGCTGGCGGCGGACCTGAAGGCGGAAGAGGTTCGTAGAAACCGCGTCCTTGATGCCAGTCATCAGCGTCTGGTAAACCTTGAAAGCCTCCTGCTTGTATTCCACAAGGGGATCCCGCTGACCATAGGAACGCAGCTGGACATTCTGGCGCAGGTCATCCATGTTGTAAAGATGGATCTGATAGAGGTTGTCAATGGAGTTGAGCATGATGAAGCGCTCCAGAAACCGGCTGTCCTCCGGAAACTCGCTTTGTTCCTTGATGGAGTATGCCTCGTCGATGCGAGCCATCACTGCGGTGACCAATTCGTTCGGAGTGCCAGTGGCGGCGAAAGTCTCTTCGGGCATCGGGACGGGGATGGTGCGGGAGAGCCAGTTGCGCAGTTCGTCGAGGTTCACAGGCTCATTGCGGACTTTGGCGTTGAAGGCCTCCTCCACCCGGTCGGCGACCGCATCGCGCACAAAGTCCATCGCGAGGCTGCGAGTGTCTTCGGTGGTGAGGATTTCGTGGCGCAGGCCATAGATGGCGCTACGCTGCTTGTTCATCACGTCGTCGTATTCGAGGGTGCGTTTGCGGATGCCGAAGTGCTGTTGTTCGACGCGCTTCTGCGCCTTCTCGATGGAGCTGGTAAGCAACGGATGGGAGAGTTCCTGTCCCTCTTCGAGGCCGAGTTTTTCCATCAGACCGGCGATGCGGTCGGATCCGAAGAGGCGCATCAAATTGTCTTCCAACGAGATGTAGAATCTTGACGAACCGGGGTCTCCCTGTCGGGAGCATCGTCCGCGCAGCTGGAGGTCGATGCGTCGTGCGTCATGTCGTTCGGAGCCAATCACATGAAGACCGCCGATTTCGCGGACACCGGGTCCCAGTTTGATGTCTGTGCCACGACCGGCCATATTGGTCGCAATGGTCACTGCGCCACGCTGCCCAGCGCGGGCGACAATCTCCGCTTCGCTCTGATGTTGCTTGGCGTTCAGCACATTGTGGATGATTCCGGCACGAGTCAGCAGACGACTGAGCAATTCGGAGACTTCGACGGAGATGGTGCCGACCAGTACCGGCTGGCCTTTCTTGTGGCATTCGGTGATTTCATCGATGATGGCGCGGTATTTCTCGCGCTGAGTCTTGTAAACGCGGTCGTTATAGTCGATACGGATGCACGGCTTGTTGGTGGGGATGGTCACCACGTCCAGTTTGTAGATGGACTTGAACTCGGTGGCCTCGGTGGCGGCGGTGCCCGTCATGCCCGCCAACTTCTCGTACATTCGGAAGTAGTTCTGGATGGTGATGGAGGCCAGCGTCTGGGTCTCGCGCTCGATTTGGACATTTTCCTTTGCCTCCAAAGCCTGATGGAGTCCCTCGGAGAAGCGGCGACCAGGCTGCGGACGGCCAGTGAATTCATCAACGATGATGACCTTGTTGTCCTGCACGACATACTGCACATCTTTCTCGAAGAGGCAGTATGCGCGGAGCAGTTGGGAGATGTTGTGGAGCAGCTCGCTCTTGGTATCGTATTCCATCTGAGCCTTCTTTCGGCGCTCGAACTTCTCGGCGTCGGAGGAAACGGTGTCCGCGTCAATCTGGCTGAAGATGGTGGGGAGGTCGGGGACCACGAAGGCATCGGGGTCGTTGGGCATAAGGTAGCGGCGCCCCATCTGGGAGAGTTCGGATTCGCCGTTGCGCTCGTTCACGGAGAAATAGAGTTCCTCCTTGACCTGCTGGAGTAATCCGCGATTGGTGTCCGAGTGCCACTCGACATCCACGCGTTCCAAGGCCTTGCGGACGGCGGGTTCCTCCATGAAGCGCTTGAGGGCCTTGTGCTTCGGCATGGCGAGCTGGACCTTCGCGAGCAGGTGATACGCCTCGTCCTTTTCCTCTTCGCTGGAACCTTCGTTGGAGAGGATGGTACGGGCTTTTTGGAGCAGTTCGGCGACTAGCTGGTACTGCTTGTTGTAAAGGGACTCGACCGCTGGCTTCACCTTGTCGTACATGTGGGTGGAGACCTTGGCGGGACCGGCGATGATGAGCGGGGTTCGCGCCTCGTCAATTAGGATGGAGTCGATTTCATCGACGATGGCGAAGAAGTAATCCCTTTGCACGAGGGACTTGGGGTCATGCGCCATGCCCATGTCGCGCAGGTAGTCGAAGCCGAACTCGGAGTTGGTTCCGTAGGTGATGTCGCAGGCGTACTGTGCACGGCGGACATCTGGCGGCTGATTGTTCTGGAGGCATCCGACGGTGAGGCCGAGCCATTTGTAGAGATGCCCCATCCACTCGGAGTCGCGTCGGGCGAGGTAGTCGTTGACGGTGACCAGTTGGGTGTTGCGTCCGGTCAATGCGTTCAGGTACATCGGGAAGGTGGCCACCAAGGTCTTGCCTTCGCCGGTCGCCATTTCGGCGATCTTCCCCTGGTGGAGGACAATGCCGCCCATGATCTGGACGTCGAAGGGCACCATATCCCACTTCAACTTGTGGCCGGTGACCTCGACGGTGTTCTCCTCCTCGCGCGGACTCTCCTTGAGGCGCCGGCAGGCGTCCTTGACCACGCCGTAGGCCTCGCACATGATGTCATCGGTGGTCTCGCCGTTCTTGAGGCGTTCCTTGAACTCGATGGTCTTCGCCTTGAGTTCTTCGTCGGTCAGCGCCTTATACTGTTCGGCGTATTCGTTGACCTTGTTGACCAGCGGCCACAACTTGCCGATAACGCGTTTGTTGCGGCTGGCGAACAGTTTCTTGGTAATCCACTCTAGAAACATAATTGCTAATTGCTAATTG
>JAFXSU010000032.1 GCA_017525435.1 Victivallales bacterium | reverse complement strand
GATTCAGACCATCGTCTATTGGGGGATTTCGCCGGACGAGCTTTGCGGAGAGCTGATGCGGAATCACGTGCGAGGCGTGGACCGCATTGTTCCGCCGGGTTCTGCCATGGACATCGACACGATTTGGGATGGCTTTGACCTTGTTGCCAGCATGTCCCGAATCATCTCAATTCAAAGGAGATAGAAAATGAAAATGCTTGCAGGGAAAAATGCCGTGGTGACTGGGTGCATGCAGGGCATCGGCATGAAGACCATGGAAGTGTTTGCGCAGGAAGGCGCAAATGTCTGGGCATTCTGCTACCAGCCGACGGATGAGCTGACGGCCAAGATCCAGAGCCTCCAGGAAGAATGCGGCGTTTGGATCAAACCCCTTTATTTTGACATGGCTGACGATGAGGCCACCAAAGCCGCTCTGAAGCAGGTTATGGCGGATAAGCTCCCGATCGACATCCTGGCCAATGTCGCCGGCATTACCCATAATGCCTTGTTCCACATGACCAGCATGAATGATTTCCATCGGGTTTTCCAGATCGATTTCTTTGCCCAGATGCTAATCACGCAGTTCATCACCAAGCTGATGCTGCGCAACCGGAAAGGCAGTGTCATCTTCATCTCCTCTGACGCGGCGGTTACGGGGAATGCCGGCCAAATCGCCTACTCCGCAGCCAAGGGTGCCTTGATTTCCGCCATGCGGACATTGTCTGCGGAACTGGCCAACAGCGGAATCCGCGTCAATGCAGTCGCACCGGGAGTCATTGACACCGCCATGACCCAGGCCTTGACGGATGAGCAACGGGATAAACTGCTGGTGAGCGCGGATATCAAGCGGCTGGGCCAGCCGGAGGACATCGCCAATGCGTTGGCATTCCTGGGGTCGGACTATTCCAGCTACATCACCGGACAGCTGTTGCGGGTGAATGGAGGATGCAAATGACTATGAATGCAATGTTAAACGGTAAGAATGCCATTGTCACCGGTGCCAACCGCGGCATTGGGCTTGCCGTTTTGCGGTTGTTTGCCGCCAGCGGGTGCAATGTCTGGGCCTGCTGCCGAAAACCTTCGGAGGCATTCACGCAGGAGGTAGCCCAATTGCAGGAAAAGCACTCGGTCTGGATTGAACCAGTTTACTTTGATCTCCAGAACAGCGAGGAGATGAAAAGTGCGGTTAAGTTGATCCGTGAGAAAAAGGAGAAGGTTGACATCCTGGTAAACAATGCAGGCATCGAGCAAAAGGGCAGTCTCTTTCAAATGACTTCCACGGAGGTGTTTCGGCAGATCTTCGAGGTGAATGTCTTTGCCCAGATCGAGTTTTCCCGTTACATCACCAATTTGATGATGCGGAATCGCAGCGGCAGTGTAGTCAATTTGATTTCCGTTGCGGGATTGGACATGACTGGCGGCTATATGGCGTATTCCGCCAGCAAGGCCGCCATGGCTTCGGTTACCAAGACCATGGCGGCGGAACTTTGCAGCTACGGCATCCGGGTCAATGGCGTGGCTCCTGGCATTGCGCAGACGGACATGGCGATGAGCCTGACTGAGCAGGCGCGGGAAAACACCAAGGCGGCCTCGCTCATGCAACGCATTGCGGATCCGGAGGAAATCGCGACAGTGATTCGTTTTCTGGCCTCGGATGATGCTTCCTACATGACCGGGCAAATCGTAAGGGCTGACGGAGGTATGGCATGAATCTACAATGGGAACTGACCACGGAAAAACAGCATGAAATTGCCGCGTTTGCACGACGCATGCGGCTGGACATGCTGGAGATGATGAAACACGCGGGTGCCAACGGCGCACATATCGGCGGGGCATTTTCCGCAACGGAAATTCTTGCGGTGCTGTATTGCGGCATTCTCAAGGTTTCTCCACAGAACCCCCTTCAGCCTGAAAGGGACCGTTTTATCTTGAGCAAGGGGCACACCGCATTGGCGCTTTACAGTGCTTTGTTCGAGGCAGGCTTTCTCAGCCAGGAAGAATTGATGGGCTTTGAGGACAATGCCGGGCATTTCAGCACGCATTGTTGCAAGTATCAGGAAAAAGGCATCGAATTGTCCAGCGGAAGCCTGGGGCTGGGCCTGGGTTACGGTGCGGGATGTGCTTTGACCGCCAAGCGGGACCAACGGGATTACGATTGCGTTGTGCTTCTGGGCGATGGCGAATGCAACGAAGGGAGTGTCTGGGAGGCAGTGCAGTTTGCCGCAAAATACCATCTGGACAATCTGGTTGCCGTGGTGGACTTCAACCACCAGTCGCTGGACGGTTTCACGGTGGACACCATGCCCATCGCCAATTTCGCCGAGGTGTTTGCGGGATTCGGCTGGAATGTGGTGAAAATCAATGGGAATTGCATCCCCGAGGTGGTTGATGCCTTCCTGGGAGTGCAGAGGAACGGCAAGCCCACTGCAATCATTGCGGATACGTTGAAGGGCAAAGGGGTGTCGTTCATGGAAAACACTGTCGGCTGGCATCATACGGTGCTTACTCCGCAGCAGTATGAAGAGGCCAAGGCAGAGTTGGAGGTGGCAAATGGAATATAGTCTCAGCCAGGCAATGGAATGGTCCCGTCTGAGCTCCCGCAAGGTTTTCGGGCGAGTGTTGGACGAGCTGGTTTCCGGTCATCCGGAGTGCGTGGTCATTGTCGCTGATGTGGCGTCGTCGGCAGGATTGGAGAACTTTGCCAAGAACCACCCGTC
This sequence comes from Victivallales bacterium, assembly GCA_017525435.1. Classification (GTDB taxonomy): domain Bacteria; phylum Verrucomicrobiota; class Lentisphaeria; order Oligosphaerales; family Oligosphaeraceae; genus RGIG1601. The sequence continues at coordinate 4,153 of JAFXSU010000032.1, read as the reverse complement.
ACAATTTGTCAACGCCGGCATTGCGGAAGCCAATATGCTGGCGGTGGCGACTGGCATGGCCGAGACTGGAAAAAATGTCTTTGTGGTCACTTTTGCGCCATTTGCGTCCATGCGATGCTTTGAGGTTGCCCGGACGTACGTCGGGTATATGCATGCCAACGTGAAGATTGTCGGTTTGGCCAGCGGCCTTAGCATGGGCGTCGGGGGCAATACGCATTTTGGGCTGGAGGATGTTGCCCTGATGCGTGCCATTCCAGGGATGACCGTGATTTGTCCGGCGGATTGCACGGAGACCGTGAAAGCGGTGGAGACCGCCTTGAATTTCCAGGGTCCGATGTATATACGTCTGACCGGCGTCAACGGCAATCCCATCGTTTACAAAGGCGACTACGATTTTGCGGTAGGCAAGGGCGTCGTACTCAAAGAAGGCAGTTCTGTGGCGGTGCTGGCCAATGGCCTGATGGTGAATGAAAGTCTGCGCGTTGCCAAATTGCTGAGTCGTTCCGGAGTGGACGCCACCGTGGTGGATCTTCATACCGTCAAGCCGTTGGACGAGGAGCTTCTACTGCGGCTGGCGGCGACGCACCACACCTGGATTACCGTGGAAGAGCATAGCGTCATCGGAGGATTGGGGGCTGCGATCACGGAGTTTGTGCGTGACCATCAGCTGCCCGTCAAGCTCAAGGCGCTGGGCTTGCCGGACCAGTTCGGTCCGTCGGGAAGCTACGCCTACCTGATGGATTATCATCATTTGACCGCCAAGGCAATTGCCGAAGAAATAACCAAATTCCTACAGGAGAACAACCAATGAAGCTACTCATTTACGGAGCAGGTGGCCTGGGCCGCGAATACTGTGATGTCGCAAACCGCATCAACGCACTTCAGAACCGTTGGTCGGAAATCGCCTTCGTTGACGACAATGAGGCACTGGGTAAGGAGTATTATGGCTGCGGAGTTTACACGTTTGCGGCCCTGGATGCCTTGAACCGCGAGGACTGTGAATTTGTGGTTGCGGTCGGCAACCCTGGCACACGGTGTGAACTCTGGCAAAAGATGAAGCAGGCCGGGTTCAAAGGAGCGATTCTCGTTGACCCCAAGAGCTGCGTCTCGCCTAGCGCGAAGGTCTGCGAGGGCGCGGTCATCTCGGCATTTGCATTTGTCTCCTCTTTGAGCACCATTGGCGAGAACTCCCTTGTGCTCCCTGGGGCAGTCGTGGGGCATGACACGGTGATTGGCGCCCATAGCTTTGTCTGCTGCAATGCCACGCTGGGCGGCAATGTCCATGTCGGCGAGCGTGTCTTCTTCGCCGAGAATGTTCCTGTGCGCGAAGGATTGACGATTGGGACGGACAGTATCATGTCATTGGGTTCTGTCATCCTGCGCGATGTCCCGGAGGCCGTCGTCATGTTCGGGAATCCTGCCCGTGCGATGGCAAAGAACGAAGACAAGAAGGTGTTCTAGGCAGTTTCTTAGTTCCTTCCAAACGAGATAGCAGTGATGGAAACCACTCCCAAAATCAGTGTCATTGTGCCTGCCTACAATGTCGAGAAGTACCTGGACGAATGTGTCCAGAGCGTGCTTTCTCAGGATTATGGCAACTTCGAACTCGTGCTGGTGGATGACGGGAGCACGGATTCAACTCCTGCCATTTGCGACAAGTATGCGGCGCAGGATTCGCGCGTGAGGGTGGTTCACCAGGCGAATGGCGGGCGTTCCGAGGCACGCAATGGTGCATTGCGCGTGGTCACTGGCGACTATGTGGCGAATCTGGACGGAGATGACACCTATCTGCCACAGGCGCTAAGCAACATCAGCCAAAAGATTGTCCAGTGCCATTTTCCGGATCTGGTGCTGGGACGGTTCAGCGCATACACGGTTGATGACTCATTCACGGCAAAGGATGTGGAACTGGATGAGGCACGGATTGACGGGAAGACGACTTCGGAGCTGCTGGAATACCTCCAGTCCATCCCGTTTATCTACACGCAATGCCGCTACATTGTGAAGCGGGAGATGTTCGAGAAGTTCAATCTCTTCTTTGAGAAAGGACTTGCGCACGAAGACGAGTACTGGACTCCGCAGGCGCTTTGCCATGCCCAAAGCTATGCGGCAGTCATTCCGCCATTCTACTCCTATCGGATTCATGGCGGGTCATTCATGACCACGCGGGACTTCAAGAAAATTCTGGACAAGCTGTGGATCTGCAAACGGCTTCAGGAATTTCAAATGCAGGAGTCCGATTCGGTCAAGAAGGGATTCTTCCAGTTCCGCTCCGAGAGCCTGGCCGCAAGTGCGCTTTCGGAAGCCATGGCGTATCCGTTTGCGGACATCAAGAAAGCGGCGAATGAATGCGTGCCCATTTACCAGAACAACTCGAATCTCTTTCATAAGTTCAATCGCTTGAACAAATTTGTGCGCATCTTCGGCTGTCCGCGCGGCATCCGAATCTACGCCAGATATGTCAAGCTTCGGCAATTCCTCCATCTGTAATTCTCTCTTATGAAAATCAAGGCATTAGTGGCAGTACGTTCGGGATCCACGCGGGTTCAGAACAAGAATTTGCGCCCTTTCTGCGGCAGCAACCTCATCCGTGTCAAGCTTGCACAGTTGAAGCGCATTCCGGAATTGGACGGCATTGTATTGAACTCCAATGACGACGAGATGCTGGCCATTGGACAGGAAATGGGCGTTGAGACGGTGAAGCGAGATGCCTATTATGCCTCGAATTCAGTGGTCATGAGCGAAGTGTTTGTGAATATGGCGGAAAACATTGACACAGATGTGATTGTCTATGCGAATGTGACGAATCCTCTGCTTCAGGATGATACTCTCCGGCAGGCCATTGCCTTTTACAAGGAGCATGCATCAGAATATGATTCGGTCAATTCGGCGCATGCCATCAAGGAATTCATGTGGCTGGACGGAAAGGCAATCAATTACGACCCGGCCAATCAGCCGCGCAGTCAGGATTTGCCGAACATCATGTGCCCCAATGCCGCCTTCAACATTCTCCCCAAGGCAGTGATGATCCGTGACCGCAACATCGTCAGTCGCAAGCCATATATGTACCCGATTGACTATTTTGAGGCGACGGACATCGACAACATGATTGACTTTGAGATTGCAGAGTTTTTGTATGGCAAATACGTCATGCAGGGAAAACTTTGGAAATAGGGGTGGCGATATGAACCAAGTCGAACTTCTGGATTGCACTCTGCGGGACGGCGGTTATGCCGTGAAATGGAATTTTGGCAGCAACACCATTGTCAATATCTTTTCCCGGCTGGTGTCGTCCGGAGTGGACATTATTGAGCTGGGCTATCTTCGCGATTGGGAGGTCTTTGACAACAACAAGACCAGCCTGCCCAAAGTCAAGGACTTCGATGCGGTCTTTGACGTCAATTTCCCGCATCGTCCGATGTTGGTGGCGATGATTGACTTGGGGAATTGTCGCATAGAGAACATCTGCGATGCCAAGGATACCATCATCGACGGGATTCGCCTTACGTTCAAAAAAGCTCGCATTGATGAAGCGATGGAGTTTGCCAGGCAAATCATTGCCAAGGGATACAAACTCTTCCTGCAATCCGTTTCCATCACAGATTACACCGATGCGGAGTATCTCCAGTTGATTGAACGGCTTAATGAAGTGAAACCGTATGCGATTTCCATCGTGGACACCTACGGGCTGATGTTCGACTATGACCTGATGCAGTATTTCCGGTTGCTGGACCACAATTTGGATCCGGAGATACGCATCGGATACCATCCCCACAACAATTTCCAGATGGCATTTGCAAACGCGGTGGAGATCATCAATGGCCGTTCCCGCCATCGGCTGGTTATCGACACTACGGTCAATGGCATCGGCAAGGACTCCGGCAATGCCTGCACGGAGCTGATGGCGTATTATCTGAATGAGAATTTTGGCCGACAATTCCAGATTTCCCACTTGCTGGAGATCATTGATTCGGAATTGAGCAAGTTGCGCGAGCGGCTGACCTGGGGATATTCCTATATCGGCTTTATCTCCGCCACCAACCACTGTCGCACAGAATACACGAAGTATCTTCTGGCAAAGAAGACACTTTCGGTTGCCTCGATCAATACCATCTTAAGCCGCATCGCGCCGGACAAGCGGACGACTGCTTTC
>JAFXSU010000257.1 GCA_017525435.1 Victivallales bacterium | reverse complement strand
TCGTTTCGTATCAATGCTTTGAAATTACGCATTACGAACTACGAATTACGAATTGTCTTTCAGACCATCGGCCATTAGGCTGGCGACCTGCTTGGCAAATTCCACCGGATTGGCGACGGGCTGGTTGGCCATCAGGCATGCGGAGTCGAAGAGGAGCTTGGCATAGGTGGCAAGGCGTGGATCCTTGACGTCCTTCTCGTTGACCTGACGCATCGAAGCGATCAGCGGATGGTCGGGGTTGATTTCGAGAATCTGCTTGGTATCCGGCACATCCTGCTTCATCGCCTTCATGATGCGCTGCATCTGCTGGGACATCGCCCACTCATCGTCCACCAGGCAGCACGCGCTGTCGGTCAGGCGGGTGGAGAGCTTGACATCCTTGACCTGGTCCTTGAGGAGTTCCTTGAGGGTGGCGACCCATGCGTTGTCGGCGGTCTCGTGCGCCTTGCGCTCCTCGGCCTTGGCTTTCTTCTCTTCCTCGGTCTCGAGATCCACCTCGCCCTTGGAGATATCCTTCAACGCCTTGCCCTGAAAGTCGTTGATGGAGGGAATCACAAATTCGTCAATCGGATCCACGAGATAGAGCACCTCGAAGCCCTTCTTGCGGAAGACCTCCAGCTGCGGGGAATTCTTGGCAGCCTCCAGACTGGCGGCAGTCAAGTAGTAGATCTCCTTTTGCGCCTCGGGCATGCGCTTGACATACTCTTCCAGCGTGGTGGTCTTGCCGTCATCCAGCGCAGATGAGTTGAAGAGCAGCAGCTTCTGGATCTTCTCGGAGTTTTCGAAGTCTTCGCGAAGCCCTTCCTTGAGGATGCTTCCAAAACTCGCGAAGAACTCCGCATAGCGTTCCGGCGACTTCTTCTGGATGTCAGCCAAAGTGTCCAGCACCTTCTTGACCAGGTTCTTGCGGATTACTCGCAAGGCGTGCGCCTCTTGCAGCATTTCACGAGAGACATTCAGCGGAAGGTCGCTGGAATCCACCACGCCACGCAGGAAGCGCAGGTAGTGCGGAACCAGCTCCTCGCAATTGTCGGTGATGAAGACACGATGGACATAGAGCTGAACGCCGTGCGGGCGCTGCTCCTGCATGAACATGTCCCACAGCGGTTTCTTCGGGATGAAGACCAGCGCCTTGAATTCCGCCTGGCCTTCCACCGACCAGTGCAATGTCTCGAAGGGCTCCTGGAAGTCGTGGGAGATGTGCTTGTAGAACTGCTCGTATTCCTCCTTCTTGATCTCGGACTTCGAGCGCAGCCAGATCGCCTTCTGGGAGTTGAGCGTCTCCTCGGTTACCGTCACCTTCGGCGGAACCGGCTTGCCGTCCTCCCCCAGCACATCCTTGCCATCGGCATCCTTCACGGGTTCCTCGCGGGTGATGTCCATCGTGATGGGATGCTCGACGAAATTGGAGTATTTCTCGACAATCTTGCGGAGTTTCCACTCCTCAAGATATTCTTCGTTCTCGGCGGTGAGGTGCATCGTGACCTCGGTACCGCGTTTGGCCTTCTCGCAGGGCTCGATGGTGTAGTAGCCGTCGCCCTTGGAAACCCATTTGGTGCCGGCCTTCGGGTCGCCGGCGCGGCGAGTAACCACCGTCACCTCGTCCGCCACCATGAAGATGGAGTAGAAGCCCACGCCGAACTGTCCGATGAGTTCCGGCGGGAGCTTCTCCTTGTTGGCCTGGAGGGTCTCCAGGAACTTCTTGGTACCGGAGTTCGCCACGGTGCCAATGTTCTTCTCGACCTCCTCCGCCGTCATGCCAATGCCGTTGTCAACCACCGTCAGGGTCTTGGCATCCTTGTCCACCACCAGCTTGATCTTCCATTCGGGATCATCTTCCAGGATTGCGGCGTCCTTCACGGATTCGAAGCGCGCCCGGTCGATGGCGTCGGAGGCATTCGAGATGACTTCGCGCAGGAAAATCTCTTTGTTGGAATAGAGGGAATGAATCACCAGGTCGAGCATCTGCTTGACCTCAGTCTTGAATTCACGTTTTTCATCCATTATTATTGTATCTCCTTATACACCAAGAATTTAGGTGTATTAAAATGCGTTTACATCACTTTGAACATGGGAAGATCCTGGATATCCACCAAACCGACGAAACGCCCATTGTCGTCCACCGCCACGATGTCATCGATTTTGCGCTTTTCGAGAATCTTCAGGATTTCGACGGCGAGCTTGCCCTGGTTGATGGAGATGGGATTCGGAGTCATCACACTTTCGATGAGAGCATGGAGGACATTGTCGTCCCGCGTCATCGCTCTCCGGAAATCTCCGTCAGTGAAGATGCCCAATAGTTCGTTGTTTTCTCCGACGATGGCGACTGCGCCGTCCCGTGCCTTGGTCATCGCCAGAATCGCCTCGCGGACAGTGGCTCCGGGGTGTACCGCCGCGCATCGGTCGCCAGTCCGCATGCAGTCCTTGACCGTAAGGGTGATGGTTCGCCCGATGGCTCCGGCGGGGTGGTTCTTGGCATAGTCGGAAAGTTCGAAGTTCTGGCATGCGAGCAACACCATCGCCAGCGAATCGCCAAGCGCGGCCAGCGCAGTGGTGGTGGTGGTCGGAGCCAGATTAAAGGGATCGGCCTCCCGCTCCACGGTCATTGGAACCACCAGGTCGGAATAGCCCGCAAGCCGACTCTCCGGCTTGCCGGTGATGGCGACAATCGGCACGCCCATGCGCTTCACGGCCGGAAGGACACGCAGAAGCTCGTCGGTCTCGCCAGAGTAG
>JAFXSU010000256.1 GCA_017525435.1 Victivallales bacterium | reverse complement strand
CCTCGCAGTCGCTGGCGGTGAGGATGGGTGCGTTGAAGTAGTAGAAGCCACGGCTCTGGAAGAACTTGTGGGTTGCCATTGCGAGGACGTTGCGGATGCGCATCACGGCACCGAAGGTGTTGGTGCGCGCACGAAGATGGGCGACCTCGCGCAGGCGTTCGAAGGAGATGCGCCCTTTGCTCAGCGGATAGGCCAGCGGGTCGCAGGAACCCAGCACCTCGACGGACTCGGCGTGCAACTCGACCGCCTGTCCGGCGGCGGGACTCTCCACCAGCTTGCCGATGACTTTCAGCGAAACGCCAGTGGTGAGGCGCTGGATCTCGCTTTCGTAGTTGGAAAGGGTTGCCGGGGCGACGACCTGGAGGTTCTTGTAGCAGGAGCCGTCGTTGAGTTCAATAAACGAGAAGCCGCCTTTGGAGTCGCGCCGGGTACGTACCCAGCCGGCTACCGTGAATTCTTGACCAAAATCGCGGCTTTCCAGCACCGCCTTGATGAATGTGTGTTTCATAAATGATTATGTGTTATGATGTTCTGATGGAAGTGTTGCCGAGTCCATGTGCGCCTGGGCGAGTTGTTCTGCGTCCGCGCATGTTTGGGCGGGGTTCTTGAATGAAGGCGAGCATGCGTAGATGAGCGCCCCCGCCAGTCCCCAGAAGACGATGATGAGCGAATTGAGCAACGGGATGTCACCCCGCACGCTGGCGGGTTCCGCATGGAAATGCTCGAAGAGCTGTGCGGAGACCGCGTCACGCAGTCCGATTCCACCTGGCGTGATGGGAAGAATGCCCGTGACGTTCGCAAGTTGCGTGGTCAAGGCGTATTGGCCGAAGCGCATCTGGTTTTCATGCAAGGCGCGCCCCAGGCAGAAGACCGTGGAGGAGACGGTCAGGTGGATGACCACCGAGATGATCATCGCCGTCAGCAGCGCCCGCTGGTGTTTTCGGTAGAGACCCAGCGCGTCGTTCATCCGTCGGGCGATGCGTGTGATTGCCTTCGGAAGGATTCGTTTGAGGGCAAGCTGGAGTCGCTGAACCCAGTTCCATGTGGTCCACCGTGGCTGCGTGAGCCAGAGCAGGTAGAGGAGGATGGTTCCCAGACAGCCCAGGTTGATGGCGAGTATGGCGAGGGCGACTATCCAGGATTGCTTGGCGGCGAAGATGCCGGGAAGAAGATTTGCGCACAGCATAGTCGCCACCGCCGCCGCAAAGAAGATGCCGGCCAGTCCGATGATTCGGTCCACCAGATCTACCAAGGTAAGCTCAGTGACCTTGCCTGGGTAGCGTTGACTCGCAATGGCGATTTTCAGGATGTCGCCAGTGACCGAGCCAGGGATGATGAGGCTGAAGAAATTGCCCACCAACGTGAGGCGAAGCGCAGTCCACAGCGTGAGGTGCAAGCCCTGGACGGCGAGGAGCGTCTGCCAGCGCCAGGCGCCTAGAATCTGAGCCAGCCCGTAGAGCGCCAGTGCGGAAACTAGTGGGAGACGCGCGCCGTCACGAAGGGCGGCCAGGACATCTGCGTCCGTATGCCGAATGGTGTAGCAGAGAAGTCCTGCGGCCAGAAGAAGGAAAAGAAGCCGGAAGGCAATTGAGATGGCTGTTTTCCTGGTCAAGCCTAATCCTCGTAGCCATTCGGATGTGCCAGTTTCCACTTCCAGGCGGACTCCACGATGGCGTCCAGGTCCTCGAATTGTGGTTTCCAGCCAAGGATGCGTCTGGCCTCTGAGGAGTCCGCCACGAGGCGGTCGGGGTCGCCTGCGCGACGCTCTCCTTCGTCAACCGTGAAGTTGCGGCCGGTGACACGCTTGACGGAGTCGATGACCTCCTGCACGGAATGACCGTTGCCGGTGCCCAGGTTCAGCGAACCGCAGAAGTCGGACTCCAGAGCCAGGAGGTGCGCCTGCGCCAGGTCGAGGACATGGACGTAGTCGCGGATACAGGTCTTGTCCGGAGTGTCGTAGTTTCGCCCGAACACGGTGATGCTCGGCCATTCGCCTGCGGCGGCTTTCAGGACCAGCGGGATGAGATGCGTCTCCGGGTGGTGATCTTCGCCGTGCTCCGCCGTTGCGCCTGCCGCATTGAAGTAACGCAACGCGGTGTATTTGAGCCGGCCGTTCGACTGACGGCACTGCCAGTCCAAAATCTTTTCGACCATCAGTTTGGAGTCGCCGTAGGGGTTGATCGGCTTGGTCGGCTCGTGTTCGCTGATGGGGAAATACTCTGGTATGCCATAAACTGCTGCGGTTGAAGAAAATACGACTTTTCTTACGTTGTTGTCCGCCGCGGCCTGGCAGAGATTGATGGCATTTGCCACGTTGTTTCGGAAGTATTTCAGCGGATTCTTCATCGATTCGCCAACCTCGATGAAGGCCGCAAAGTGGATGATGCCATCCGGCTTGGCGGATTTCACTGCCTCCTCGATAACATCCAGTTTCTCCAGATTGCCCTGGATGAAATGGGCGCGTTTGTCCACCGCAGAGCGATGGCCGTTGAGCAGGGCGTCAAAGACGGTGACCTCGTGTCCTTGATTTAAAAGATATTCTGTAGTGCAACTGCCGATGTAGCCGGCACCACCTGCGACAAAAATATGCATGTAAAGGCTCGAGGTTAGAGGTTAGAGGTTGCTTGAGGGACTCGGATGTCGGAAGTCAGCTCTCGAAGTCGAGGGACTCGGGACTCGGAAGCTAAAGTTTCACGATGCCACGCACTTGAATGACTGGACGCGTCCAGCCCGGAATGGTGGTCTGCACTCCGCTGATTTCGACGGGGAGGTTCCGCCAGGCATTGAGGTTCAAACGCTTGCTGACCAGATAGCAGACCGCGACCTGCTTGCCGTCCTTGTTGACATACAGCACGTGCGTGGCTTCAGGAGTCGCCTGTCGAAGCGGATAAATGATCCCCTTCATTCGCGTCAGTTCAATTTTGGGCTGGGCTTGTGGGGCAGTCGGCTGTGGCACAGGAACCGCCGCCAATTCCGGAGCCGGTGGTTCCGGGGTCGTTTGAGCAAGCTCGTCTGCCTTCTTCTGGGCTTCCAGCTCGGCCGCCTTGGCTTGTTCCTCGACCTGCTTTTGTGCCGCAGCCGCTTCCTCGGCTTCTTTCTTCAGGCGTTCCAGCTCAGCCGCCTTGGCCTCGGCTTCTGCCTGGCGTTTCTCTGCCTGAGCCTTGAGTTCTGCGATTTGCTGGGCGACTGCCTCATCTGCGCCATTTGCCTCTTCGGCTTCTTTCTTCAGGCGTTCCAGCTCGGCTTTGGCAAGTTCACGCTCATGTGCCTGGTTGCGAAGTTGCTCAACATCAGCGTCTGCCGAGGCCAGTTCTGCCTGGAGGCGCTCTGCCTCTTTGCGTGCCTCGGCGATTTTTTCGGCCTGGGCCGTCTTTTCGGCCTCCAGTTTTTCTGCCTCACGGCGAACTTGTTCCAGCCGTGCCGTCTCCTCGCGGGAAGTGGCCTCAATGCGTTCGCGTTCCAGTCGAAGAAGCTGCGCCTGTTCTTCGGCCGCCTTCACGGCATCTTGCAGCTCAGTGACCTGTGCGGAAAGCTCCTGCTGTTTGCGTTCGCTTTCAGCACGCTGGGCCTCGGCGACCTTGACTTGCTCCAGTGCCTCCTTGGCACGCTGTTCCGCCATCGACTGCTCAGCCGCCATCGCCTCGGCTTCCTCTTTTGCCGCAAGCTCACGCAGGCGTGCCTCGTTTTTGGCCGCCGCCAATTTTTCGGCCATTTCCTTTGCTTCCGCTTCCCATCGCGCGGAGTCCGCCTCCACCAGCTTCGCCTTTTCCTCGGCGGCCTTTTGGCGCGCAAGCAATTCCTCCTGTTCCTGTTGCTCTTTCAGCAACGTCGCCTCGCGTTCGGCGGCCGCCTGGCGTGCTTTCTCCTGCGCTTCGTTGCGTAAAGCCTCCAGACGCTCTGCCTCCTGTTGAAGCGCAACCAGCTCATTGTTATGGCGAGTGGTCTCGTCTTTGAGTTCTTCCGCCTGCTGACGCAGCTTGGCAAGCCGCTCCTGCTCTTGTTTCATCTCCTGTTCCTGCCGCTCTTGTTCCTGCCGGATGGCCTGGGTGCGCGCAGCCAGAGTGGCGCTCTCCAGTCCCGCCGAGGCCTCAGAAGCCTGTTGTTGCGGAGCAGGCGCACCTTCGCCGACATAATCGGAATGAATCCATCCCGTGGCATTTTCTGGCGCATAGACACAAAGCCAGTCGCCGTCGGTGCTTCCCTCGGCGATGAGTTTTTCGCCTTTGGGAGCAGTGAAGAAGGCGGTGAAATAGAGTCCGGGGGCAGTATAAATGGGACAAATCGCATCCTGCACCACGCCCTCTTCGTCAATGCGGTCTTTTTGAACCCAGCCGGTGATGCGGACGGGAAGGCGCACCTCAACCCAGTCGCCTTGACGTGAGACAATCTTCAGCGGGGTATTTTCCGACAGCTTTGCCAGACTTTCATAATAGGTCGCGTGGTTGGCACGCAAGACTACCCCATTGCCCAGGACATATCCCGGCTGGTCTTCCGCACGAAGGTTCGGGAGAGCAATGATGCCAAGCAGAATGAAAATGATGCTGAAAAGATGATGACGCATTATGGTGCCTGGGGTTAGACGGTGATGCAGGTGCCGTATAGGCACACCCAATAACGACAGTTTTTTTGTACAACCTATATAATATATAGAGGAAATACAAACTTGCGACCCGACTGAAGGAAATACAAACTTGCGACCCGACTGAGCCAGCGTCATGTGTTATAGTATTCGTTGTGGCAAAAAAAACTGCAAATCTGAGGCTTTTTTTGATCAGCGGGGATGATGATTCCGCGATTCAGTCCGAGGCCGAGCGGATTTTCACCAGACTGGCTGGAGAAGATCCGGATCCGTTCGCGACTGAAATCATCTCCGAAGATGACCGCGGTCCGCGTGCCGAACTGATAGGCAAGGTCCTCTCCGCGATTCGCACACCGCCCTTTTTGGGAGGAAATAAGACCATCTGGCTGAAGCATTTCACGGGGTTCGGGCATGAGCCTGGCGCACGCATCAAAAACGACCCGATGGATCTGAAACGTCTTGCCGAGGAACTCGGCGACGAACTCCCCGACGGAGTCTTTGTGGTGCTGGACGGACCGGGCTGTGACCCCGCAAAGCCGCTTGCCAAGGCATGTTCCGCGCACGGCGAGGTCATCTGGAAGAATCGCCCCAACACGATGAAAAAGGGTTGGCAGGAGGAGATGAAGGGCTGCCTGGCGGCCGTGGCGCGGGAAAAGGGCGTCACTCTCTCTTACGAGGTAAGCGAGTTGCTCGTGGATGTGCTTGGGGCAGATACCTCGCTGATTGAAGGCGAACTCGAAAAGCTCATCTGCTATGCAGGAGTGGGCAACGAGATTACGCCAGAGGCGGTGCGGGAGATGTGCCCCCCGTACAGCGACCAGGAAAACTGGGGGGTGACCGATCCCGTGGGCAAACGGGATTTGGCGGGAACGCTTTCGATGGTGGAGATGCTTCTGGCGCGTTCCAAGGAACCCGCAACGATTGCACGGCAGCTACTTACCTCGCTTGCGCGGACTTTCTTGCAGAATCTCTCCATCCGCCTGTATATGGCGGAAAACCACCTGATTTCTTCCATGGATCTCAAAAGGCATTTGGATGGCTTGGAAGCACCGAAGAAACGCGAGCTGGCCGCCGGCGATGCCCCTTGGGCAAATTACAATGCCTGGCGCGTGAAATTCGCGGCGGACGCGGCGATGGCCTATTCTCCCAATGAACTCATCGATGCCGTCCGCATTCTGAGAGATTCCCTGCTGGAATCCACTACCACTGGCGTATCGACCGAGGTCGCCTTGGAAAACGCACTCTTACAAATCTTGCCAAAGAAATAATTTCCAATGGCTTACAATAATACTAAAAAAACTTCTCTTCCGGCAATGGCAAACGACTCTTCCTCTTCGGAAGATGAGCTGAATCGCAATCTGGGCATTCTGGAGGAACTTAGCGAGGCGTTGACCGAACCGAGCAACCTGGAGGAAGGTCTGCGGCGTATCGTTAAGTTGACTTGCCGCGTGCTGGATTCCACGCAGGCAGCCGTATTGCTGATGGACGAAGAGAAGCAGCGCTTTATCGTCCACGCGACAGTCGGGTTGGATCCCGCGATTTTCCGCGAAGGCAGCCCGCTGATTGTGCCGGACCGTCTGCAATCCATCCTCTTCCGGCTCCAAAACATCCACCAGATCAACTGGATTGACTCTGGGCTGGAGGGCATTCAGTTTCCCATCATCGTGATGCCGCTCTATTTCAAGGGGCATCGAATCGGACATCTCTTTGCAGGTGGCGCCAATGACCCCAGCGCCGCCCGTGACCCAGTGCGGAGGCGGCTTTTCTCGCTTCTCGGACCGTTCGCTTCGCTGATCATCGAAAATGGCAAGGCGATGGATCTCATCAACCAACGGCTCGCCTTGCGCCCTGCGGAATTGGAGGACGAGGAGGTAGGAGATGGCAACCAGCTGATGATCAACTCTATCCGCAATCCTGCCAAGGTCGTTCGAATCCTTGCCGAAAGCTTCTACCGTGAACTCACCAAAGCTGGCTTCAATGCCGGTCATGTGACCATCGCCGCCGCTCATCTGCTGGACTGCATTGTCCGCAAGGGTGCCAACCTGCCGACCACCGATTTGAACTAAAATAGGATGTAACTCATTATGCCACTTTGGGATGGACGTTTTAGCCAGAGCCCGGCCGAACAGATTCTGAAACTCTCCGAGTCAATCTCCTACGACCGGCGACTCTATCCGTATGACATCGAGGGCAGCTTGGCGCATGCGAAGATGCTTGCCCGTCAAGCAATTATCCCAAAGGAAGATGCCCGGAAGATCGCAGCGGGCCTGAAGCAGGTGAAGAAGGAGTTGGATTCCGGAAAGTTCGTCTTCAAGACCGAACTGGAGGACATCCACATGAACATCGAGGCACGGCTCACCGAGCTGATTGGTCCTGCCGGGGCTAGACTCCACACCGGACGCAGCCGAAACGACCAAATCGCCACCGACGAACGACTTTATTTGCGCCAACAGGACGATGAGGTTTGCGATGCAATCCGCAAGCTCCAATATGCGCTCTGGAAACTGGCGGCTGACAATGAGACGGTTATACTGCCTGGCTTTACGCATTTGCAACATGCTCAGCCTGTGCTATTTGCCCATCATCTTCTGGCATACATGGAGATGCTGAACCGCGACATCGAACGACTGGCGGACTGCCGGCACCGCATCAACCGCCTCCCGCTGGGGGCGGGTGCGTTGGCAGGCTCGACCCTCCCGCTGGACCGTGAGTTCGTGGCGAAGGAACTCGGTTTCGAGGAGGTGCTGAAAAACTCAATGGATGCCGTGGCGGACCGAGATGTCTCCATCGAGTTCCTTTCCGCGCTGGCAATTGTCGCCATGCATCTCTCTCGTCTTGCAGAGGATATTGCAATCTGGTTCTCGCAGGAGTTCGCCTTTGTGGAAATTGGTGACGCATTTACCACAGGCTCCAGCCTGATGCCACAGAAGAAGAATCCCGATATCGCGGAACTGACTCGCGGTAAGACCGGACGCGTCTATGGTGCGCTGGTGGGACTTTTGACGACTCTCAAAGGATTGCCACTGACTTATAACCGTGACCTCCAAGAAGATAAGGAAGGACTCTTTGATGCAATCGACACCATAAAACTGGTGCTTTCCACAGTGTCCGCAATGCTTGCCACCGTCAAGCCAAACGCCGAACGGATGCTGGAAGCCGCCTCCGATCCTGCGCTGATGGCCACGGACTTGGCGGAGGCCTTGGTGCGTCAGGGCGTGCCATTTCGGGAAGCCCATCACCAAGTCGGACGCTTCGTGGGAGCATGTGCCAGAAAGGGCATCACTCTGGCACAGGCTGACTTGGCGTTCATGAAGGAATCCATCCCCACTGCCACGCCGGAGTTCCTGAAAATTTTCGATCCGAAACACAGCGTCTCCGCACGCGACATCATTGGCGGTACCGCGCCTGCACAAGTCCATGCCCAGTTGCTCAAGTGGTCGAAGCAATTTGGGGTAACGATGCCGTTGTCAACAAAGAAATCTAAAAATAGGACTTAACTAAATGAATAAAAAGTTCTTATGCTGTTTTTCAGTAATGGTCTTCCTGGCGGTTGTTCTGCATGCTGACGACTACCGCTGGATTAAAAACACCTTCTCCTGGAGAGGAAACGGTACGCTTACCACGCAGGTTATTCCGCTTTTCGGCGAGAGCTATCGCGTGAGTTATTCATCCGCTCAGAAGGGCGCCTTGCGTATTACCGTGGTGGATATGGCTACCCGTCGTCCGCTTCCCCCGAAAGAGATTGTAAAGACCAAGCAACTTCTGCAACCAGGCAGCAAGAGTACCAGTGGTCCTCAGAAGGCGGTGCTGGTCATCGAAGGCGACAGTCATCCCTGGGAGGTCCGTATCGACCAATGTCTGGATAGCATGCAGGAGTGGGATCTGATGAATTTTCAAAAGCAACAAGGTCAACCAGAGGAACATCTAGCCATTTGGACAGGAACAGGTTCCGAGGAAATTGTCTTTGACGGCAAAAGCGCACCGTGGAAATTCCGCGTGGTTCAGGAAGGCGAGGGCATGGTCAATGTCGCTGTCACCTCGGACACGGCAAAATTATATTACAAGACATCCCTTCACAATCCTGCGCAAAGCGGTGAGGGGTGGATTACCACGGCTGGAACGGTTACCATCAAAGTGACCGCCGCCAACGATACGGAATGGACCATCGAGGCCTTAAAGTAGTCCCGCCTTTTAATGAGGAATGAGGACTGAGGAAT
>JAFXSU010000255.1 GCA_017525435.1 Victivallales bacterium | reverse complement strand
CGGTCGATGGCGGGCGGGGAGACGAGGAAGCGCTTGGGGAGCTTGAGGTCGCCGTCGTACTGCATCATTCCCGCGTAGCATACTTTGGGCACGCGGATGCGGTCGAAGCGTGCGAAGTCGGGGCCGCCCTCGAAGGCCTGGGTGATTTCGATGGCGCGGTCTCCGCGGAAATTGAAATAGACCACGGAGTCACCGTCGTTGATGGTTCCGACGGGCTTGCCGTCCTCTCCCGCGATAACGAATGCGCCGAGGTCCTGGTCGATGGCGTGAGTCTCGTTGCGGAGGGTCTCGATGGCGTTTTGGGCGGAGGGGAAGAGCCGTCCTTCGCCGAGGACGTGGGTCTTCCAGCCGCGCTCGACCATCGCCCAGTTGGCGTTGTAGCGGTCCATGGTGATGAACATTCGGCCGCCGCCGGAGGCAATTCGTGCGTCGCAGCCCTTTGCCTGCAGTCCCTTGAGGAAATCCTCGAAGGGGAGGACATATTCGAGGGCGGAGGTCTCGCCGACATCTCTGCCGTCCAGGAGGATGTGCACGCGGATACGGTCGATTCCCTGGGCGGCGGCGTGTTCCATCATCGCCTTGAGGTGGTCGATGTGGGAATGGACATTGCCGTCGGAGAAGAGTCCGATGAAATGGAGAGTGGAATGGTTCTGGAGGACATTGCCGGCGATGTCCTTCCAGCCGGTATCCTCGAACATCTTTCCGTTAGCGATGGAGTTGGAGACCAGCTTGGCACCCTGGTCGAAGACTCGTCCGGCTCCCATGGCGTTGTGGCCGACCTCGGAATTTCCCATATCGGCGTCGGAGGGCAGACCGACCGCCACGCCGTGCGCCTTGAGTTTGGTGACGGGGCAGTTTGCCATCAGCCAATCGAGGTTCGGCTTGGTGGCGGCGGCGACCGCATCGCCGTCCGCGTATTTGCCGAAACCTACGCCATCCATGATAACGAGGAGGACGGGACCTTTGCGACCTTTGAACCACGAGGCTTTCTTGAGTGCTTCTACATTCGACATAATGATTTGTTGGTCAATTGGTTGTTTGTGTTAGATTAAGGATGGAAAGGAGGTTTCCGGTGGGGACTTCGCGGATTTGCAGTATTTCGCCGTCGCAGTATCCGAAAGTCGGCCCGATGGCGTTGCGCGGAAGGGCACAGGAGCCTGGATTGAAGAGAACAAGTCCATCGGGGAGGCGATGGAGCATCGGGGTATGGGAGTGCCCGAAGCAGAAGATGTCGCCCAGTCCGGCGGGCGGGAGGCGCGATGGGTTCCAGCGGTCGCCGTGGGTGAGGAAGAAACGGTGCGTGGGCGTATTCAGCAGTGCGTAGTCTTCGTGAAGCGGGAAGAGCAGGGCGGCCTGTTCGCGGTCTCCATCGCAGTTTCCCGCCACGGCGGTGATGCGGTCGGCCAGGGCGTTGAGGAACGCGAGGGCAATGGGCGAACGCTCTGGCGACAGGCTGTCGCCCAGAAACGCAATGCGTTCGGGCTGAAGGAGGTCGATTTGTCGTTGGAGGGATTGGACTGCCTGGGCGTTGCCGTGGAGGTCGCTGAAAAAGAGTATGCCCATCGTTGGTAATTTTCCCTAATATAATTCCAATTTCAGGCACGAATGAAGGCGCATGGCAAGCCCTGGCGACAGTGTGTCGGTTAGTGCGGAGCGAATTAGATCTTGCCACGCAGGGTTTTGTCCACAATGGCGCAGACGCAGGAATCGGACCAGACGTTCTCGGCGGTCTCCACCATGTCGATGATGGTGTAGATTGGCAGGATGATGCCGAGAATGCCGATAGGTGCCTGGATGCCGGACATCAGGGAGAGCGTCAGGAAGTAGCAACCCATTGGAACGCCAGCATTTCCGATGGCGGAAAAGACCGCGATGACCATCCACAGGAGGATGCTGGGCAGAGTCAGGGCAATTCCGCCGTTCTGCATCACGAAGAGCGAAGTGACCAGGATGAAGGCCGCGCAGCCGTTCATGTTTATGGTGCAGCAGATGGGGAGGATGAAGCGAGCGACCTCGGGCTTCGCCTTCAAATTGTTTTCGGCGGAGGCGACGGTGACGGGGAGCGTGGCGGCGGAACTCTTGGTGAAGAGGGCCATCAACACCGCCGGGAGCATGCTGCGGAAGACTCTCAATGGGTTGATTCCACGCGCCAGCAGGAAGAGCGGAAGAACTACGAACATCTGGAGGATATTCCCGCCAAGCACCACCAGCACATATTTGCCCAGGGTGCCGATGACGACGCCGGCGGAGACTTGGGCCGCAAGTTGGGCGGCGAAGGCGACGATGCCCAGGGGAAGCGTCCAGACCAGTGCCCGGATGAGCGTGAAGAAGAGTTCCTGGAGTCCGATGATGCCCTTGAGCAGAACCTGGACGTTCTCGGAGGATTTCATCAGTGCCAGAGTCAGTCCTACGGCAGTGGAAACCAACAAGATGCTGAGGACATTGCCGGAGGAGAACGGAATCAGAATGTTGTTCGGAATTACGGAAAGGATGTGGTCGTAGTAGGTGAAGTCGTCCAGGTCCTGCGGGACTTTCGCGGCCCCCTCCACAATGAGGTCGGCGGGAAGATTGCCAGGCGCGATGAGCTTGTAGAGCAGCACGCCAACCAGCGCGGAGGCGAAGGTGGTCAGCAGAGTGTAGGTGATGGTGTGCAAGAAGATGCGACCGGTGTTCTGCTTGGCCCCCAAGGTGGCCAGAGTGACGGTGATGGCCAGCGCGAGGGTGGGAACTGCGATGAACTGGAAGAGCCGCGTGTAGATGGCGGCCACGAAATTGAAGAAGTCGTTCAACCAGACGATATTCAGGGTGCCGAGGATGCCACCGAGCGCGATGGCGCACATCCAGATGGCGAATTGCTTTCGGTTGAAACCTGTGGTCTGTGAGGTGGTTTCCATGATTAATGCATTAAATTATTTGTATTAAAAAACTTAAATTCTATTTCGATTCGTATTTTCGAATTCGGAGGCGCACTCCGATGCGGTCGCAGATGGCGCGGCATTTCGCCTGGTTCTCCGGCGTGGTAACGGGAGAGTCCACGATGGTCATCACGACATTGGGGACGAACTGCTTGGCCGTTGCGGCGAATGTCAGCATTGCTGGATAGGCCGCCT
>JAFXSU010000031.1 GCA_017525435.1 Victivallales bacterium | reverse complement strand
CTTGCGTCAAAGTAATTGGGTGTGGCGACTTGGACGTCTCGGTCTGATTGCCAATATAAACGCAATGACCAAGGGGACAAAGCATTTCTTTACATTGTCGCGCAATGAACTTCCCAGTCGAGCGGCGTGCCGGTGCCGACAAGTGGCAGTCCGACGACATTCGGGGTGGCTTCGGCTAGGTCGCAGGTGAAGCCGTCAGGCACTTTGATATTGAGGGAGCCGACATCTCCGGCTGGTCGTATCAGCTTGCCGTGGAGAGTATTTGTGCTCTGGTCGAAGGCGATGTCGGAGAGTTCGACCGCGCCACCGGTGAAGTGGAAGGTGGTGGCGATGACCTGCGGGCGGTCGCTGACTGGCGTGAGAAGCAGGACTCGTGCGGAAGGGAAGGGCAGGGGATAGGCGAATGGGCGCGTGGTGTCCAGCACGCCGAGGTATTTGCGTTCGTAGAATTCCCACGCTTCGTATTTGCCACTGAGTCCAAGTTCCTGCCAATCTACTTCGATGGCATCTCTTCCACCGAAATTAAAGAGTCCAACGACCTCGCGCTGAGGCGTATGCAGATGGAGGATTTCCGGACGGCCATCGGGGTAGGGCTTGCGGAAGAGATCCACGGGACGGGCGGCCTCGCCGTAGGGCGGGAGGACACGCTTTACATAGTCGCGGACGGCGGGTTCGGCCAGGTCGAAGCGGTCGCCCAGGAAGACTTGCCCTCCGGACATGCCGACGAAGAGGGTTCGGAACCATGCCTCCTCGCGGTCGGCGGGAGGAGCGATGCAAATGCCGTCCGGATTAAGCAGCAGGAACTTCTTGTGAATGTAGTAGCGTGCCATGGTGGTGGCGAACTGCATTCGGTAGAAGTTGAGTTTGGAGTCATCGCCCTCGGCGAGCGCCTTTCGGATGCCGGTGTTCGCGATGTCGCAGGCACTCATCGAGGTGCTGGCGTAGCCCACGGAGTCGAAGAGCAAGTTGCTGCAGGAGTAAAGGTAATCGGTGGGGGCAAGGTGGTCTGTAAGCGTCTGGCAGGCGAGGCGGTATGCCTGGGTGCCTTTGACGATTTTCGCATCGTGCGGCTGGAATTCATGGTCCACGCGACCTAGCCGGTTCATGAAGTCGATCTTGAAGTATTCCGCTCCTGCTTCTTTAAAATGGTTTAAAACTTTCGCGATGAACTCCTGTGCGGCGGGATGAGTGGGGTCGAGGTAGTAGAGCGGATCCTTGGGTTCCCAGAACCAGCAGCCAGGTGCATCTCCACTCCAGCGGGTGCATGCATCGGGGTGTTCGCGGAAGAAGTCGCTGGATTCGGCGACGCAGAAGGCCGCGCACCAGATGCCTGGCGTGAAACCGCGTTTGCGGATTTCCTCGCAGTAGTGCGCCAGCCCACGGGAAAAGTGGTTATTGGTTCCAAACCACTGACCTGGAAGATTCTGTGTGTTATATCCCAAGTCCACTTGGAAATAGTTGAAACCGAAGCCGGGGTATTCGCGGTTGATGAAATCGGCGATGCGGACGCACTCCTCTTCGGTGATTTCGAGGCGGTAGCCGTACCAGGAGAGCCAGCCGATGGGCGGGGTGTCGTGGCGAAGCCTGAGATTCCGCACCTTTACGCAGAAGTCTGCGTATTCCTCTAGGAGGCGGTGCGGGTTGGCGTCCTCTCGCCAGAGTGCGGTTTCGGTAGTGATGGTTTCTCCGGGCTGGAGTTGGTAGCCCGCGAAGTTGTTGACGAGGGCGATGCATCGGACGGTGCCCGTCTGCGGGTCGTTGAGGACAATGGGCATTGCGGTCGAGCGCTGGCGCGGAACCACGAAGCCGAGAAAGAGCGCGGGGTGGTTGGGGCGCAGGTAGATGCTCATGCCGCCCAGACTGTAGTGGCTGCCATTCGAGAGGTCGCCGCCCTGAATGGCGTCTGCCCAGGCGATATCTTCTTGGGCGCAAAAGACCTCCTTCCAATATTCCCAATCCATGTTTGGCAGGCGTGAGGTCACGCGCACCACGCCGGAGAACCAACCGCCGTTGGAGTCCAGGTAGATGGAGTCCGCTCGACCGCTGTCCTGCAAAGTGTCAATTTCGGCTAGATGGCAACTGCCCATGGCGATGGGCGAGTCGCCCTGGTTGGTGAACTCCCAGGTCAGGCAATGCCAAGGACCTTCTTGCCACAGATGACGGCGTGCGAGGAGCTTGCCGTCAGACAGCATGCCTTCGCCATCGGCGGGCAAAGAAAGCCATTGATTATTTATATAACTAGTTGATTTAAAATTTGTTAGCATATATTTATTAACGCAGCTTGATGATCAAGATGATGACCAGTGGCATGATGGCGGTCTGGAGGAGCATGAAGCGGATGAGCACCTGTGGATCCGACCAGCCAAGATTTTTGCGACAGTGGTCGTGGACGGGGAAGCGGTAGCGGTGGAGGAAACGCACGAAGAGGCATTGCTTCGCGGCCTCTTCGTCCGTAGCGAAGTTTTCGGGATGGATTGGCTTGACGGTGATGGAGAGTGGTGGGCGCGTGTCGTAGCCGAGCTTCTTGAGGGTTCTGAGCAGGATAAGCTTGATCAGTCCGGCACCGCCGTTGACGAAGAGGATCGGCGCGGCGACCAGGAACATGAAGGGGTTTCCGGAGACGAGTACGGCTAGTCCCAGAAGCAGTCCGTAGAATCGGCTTCCGGCGTCGCCCATGAGGACCTGGCTGGGCTGTGCGTTGTACCAGAGGTATGCGCAGAGACCGCCGGCTGCGGTGAAGATGCAGGTCGCCCAGGAGGCGCCGTTCTCCAGGTGTGGCAGAAGCAGGTAGGAAGTGATGCCTTCGTGCCCCATGACGCCGTAGAGGAAGACGCCCATGCCGACGAGTCCGTAGAGTGCGAGGGAGCCGGCCACCCCGTCCACGCCGTCAGAGCAATTGACCACGTTGATCATAATCCAGAGCAGTGCCGTTCCGACGATGACATAGAGCCACATCGGCACGAGGAAGGCGCCGCCAGGGAGGGAGCCTTTGAAGAACGGCAACCAGAGAGTCGGACTTGGGGTTTCGGCGATTTGGCTTTGCCAGTAGCCGACGGTCCAGGCGGCGACAGCGGAGATTGCCAGGTCGAGGAGGCCCTTCTTGAGTTGTCCCCAGTCGGCGCTGGAGCGGTCGTCGAGGTATCCGGTCATCATGATGGCGAAGAGGCAAAGGCCGATGATGGCGTATTCGGCGAAGAAAGGCATCGTGAAGAAGATGCAGACCAGGAAGATAAGCGTGGTGATGAAGCCCGCTCCCGTGGGCTTGCCCTTGGCCTTTTCCGAGCCGGCGACGAAGTTCTTTCCGCGGTCGTGCGGGAGGTGGTCCCATAGCCGTGGCAGCAGTAGCCAAGTCAACAGCGTGCAGCTGCAGGCACCGATGAGAATCAGGATCAAGTGGGACTGAAGGAGACGGAATGGTCCCCAGACGGCATTCAGAAAATGTTCGGCAAGAAAGGGTAGCATGGGGTTATGGAAATGTCAAATAGTTGGGTGGTAGCTTGGACAGAGATCGGCGAGGACGCAAGTGTCACACTTCGGGGTTCGGGCGGTGCAGGTGTAGCGTCCGTGAAGCAGCAGGTAGTGGTGTGCGTTGAGGAGGTATTCCTTCGGGGTGCGCTTCATCAGAAGGGCGCTGACCTCCTCGGGTGACTTGGCGGGAGCGAGGGCGGTTCGGTTGGCGACGCGGAAGATATGCGTGTCCACCGCGATGACAGGTTGTCCGAAGCCGAGGTTCAGCACCACATACGCGGTCTTGAGACCGACGCCGGGCAGCGAGAGCAGCTCTTCCAAGGTGCCGGGGACCTCTCCGCCAAAGTCGTCGATGAGCTTTTGGCAGAGTCCGATGATGGACTTCGCCTTGTTGCGATAGAGTCCGATGGTGCGGGTGGCTTCTTCGAGGCCGGTCTGTCCGAGGGCGAGGTAGTCCTGCGGGGTCTTGCAGCGCTCGAAGAGGCTCGCCGTGGCCGCGTTCACGGATTTGTCCGTGGCCTGTGCGGAAAGCACGACCGCCACGATGAGTTCGAGGCGGTTGCGGAAATTCAGCTCGGGCTTCGGATCGATGACCTCGGCGAGGCGACGGTAGAGTTCGCGTGTCTTGGGGGCGGAAAGCATCTTGTTTTGAATGGGACAGGCGGGACGGGCGGGACAAGCGGGACAGGCGGGACAGGCGGGACAGGCGGAAAAAGA
Organism: Victivallales bacterium; assembly: GCA_017525435.1. Taxonomy (GTDB): domain Bacteria; phylum Verrucomicrobiota; class Lentisphaeria; order Oligosphaerales; family Oligosphaeraceae; genus RGIG1601. The sequence continues at coordinate 131 of JAFXSU010000031.1, read as the reverse complement.
CAACCTTTAACCTCTCACCTCTCACCTTTAACCTGCATTAAAAGACCCTGTACTTGTCTCTGCGGTGCTCGTAGGATGCATCGCTGGCGAGGAATTTCGCCTCGTAGTCGGCGAAGTTGCCGGGGAACCAG
>JAFXSU010000254.1 GCA_017525435.1 Victivallales bacterium | reverse complement strand
GGGCTAGAATGGCTGGAAAGGCTAGAGGGGCTAGAGGGGCTGGAAAGGCTAGAGGGGCTAGAGGGGCTAGAGGGGCTAGAGGGGCTAGAGGGGCTGGAATATTTGTACTGCTGGTGCCTCGCCAGCAGGAAAATGATGTAGCCTGAAAGCTATATGCTTTTACGCAAATTCACGGACTCAGGTTATGAATAATAAATTGGAATTCATATCGTTTGATGGTATAATTCCCATTTATATTAATGCAGTTGTCCGTTTTCCTTGAACTGCAAAGCCAGATGTTTGAAAAGGTCCTTTGCTTCGCTTCAGCATTGCTTCTCTGCCTTACTCCATCCTGTGTGACCAAAGTCTCCAAGCGCATCGTGTGCCTGGGCGACAGCCTGACCGCCTGCGGGGGAGCTGGCGGGCGCTATTCTGACTGGCTTCAGCTTTCCCTGTCCGGCTATGAGGTGATCAACAGCGGCATCGGCGGCGACACCTTGGCCGGCGGGCTGATGAGGCTGGAAAAGGATGTGCTTCAATGGCTGCCCGGAGTCGTCATCGTGGAGCTTGGGGCAAACGACTACTGGCAACGCAGACGCACGCTTCAGGAACTCCAGAATGACTATGAGGCGATTGTGTCTCGCTGCCGTCAGGCCGGGGCGAAAGTGCTGATTGTCAGCTGTTTCGGAAATGACACAAGGGTGGACGGCGGTCCCCCCGAATGGACGCAGGCCGGGCTGGCGCTGGAGGACTATGCCGTTGGGCTGGCGCTCATCGAAAGGGGGCTGGTCGAGAAGTATCATTGTGGCTATGTGCCGGATATGCAGTGCGGAATCACCCCCAAGGGCAATCCGGAGCAATGGAGCGACAGCAACCACCCGAATGCCGTCGGCAACCGCATTGTGGCTGAAATCATCTTGTTGGAATTGAACAAGTTGTTGGAATAACTCCCCGGCGGCTTTAAGCCCGTGTGGGACTGTAGGGACAATTGCGGAAGCAAGACTGGAAAATCTTTTTGACACCATGAGAATCGGCACAGCAGACGGTTCATACCTGAGTCGGTATGGTTTTGAGAATGGTATCCGCCGAATTGCGGAATTGGGCTACGAAGGTCTGGACTATCAGCGCTTCTGTGATACAGAAACACCGCTCTTCCAGAAAGATACCGCAGATTTCGAGAAGGAACTCGTGCGGCAGCGCAAATTCATCGAAGCGACGGGCCTGACAATCAATCAGACGCACGGCCCTTGGCGATGGCCGATTAACGATTCCACGCCAGAGGACCGCACCGAACGCTTCGAGAAGATGTCGCGTTCCATCTTGGGAACCGCCGTTCTGGGATGTGACAAAATGGTCATCCATCCCATTATGCCCTTTGGCGGGGACGAAGGCATCCATACGCAGGAGATGTGGGAGATGAATGTTGAGTTCCACGGACGCCTCTGCGAGGTCGGCCGTCAGCACGGAGTCACTGTCTGCTTGGAGAACATGCCTTTCCGTTGTCAGTGCACCTCCACGCCGGAAGCCATCCTGAGGCTGGCGAAGCAGATCGACAGCCCGTTCTGCAAAGTCTGCCTGGACACCGGCCACAGTTTGGTGATGGGCGTGCAGCCCGCCGTTGCCGTGCGGCAGATTGGTCGGGAGTTCCTGGCCTGCCTGCACGTCCACGACAATAACGGCGAGGGGGATTTCCATTGGATTCCCTTTACCGGCAAAGGCGACTGGACGGCTTTCCGAGACGCTCTTCGCGAAATCGGCTACGAGGGCGTGGTTTCCCTGGAGACTGGAATTCCAGCGGAAATTCCCAATGAACTGGCGCCGCTTCAGGAGCAATCGCTTGCCCAAATGACACGGTGGATTGCAGGGGAATAAACGGTTGAGATAAGCCATTATGACAATCGCCGCATTTTTGCTCATCTTAATTTCGGTGTTTTTGCACGCCGGATGGAATCTGCTTTTGAAGGAACACAAGCCCTCGCTGGCTTTCTGCTTTCTGCTGAGCTGCTGTGCGTTGCTTTGCATGTCTCCGTGTATCATCCTGTGTCCGTTGCCCATGATGGGACTTCCGTGGAAATTCTGGGCATGTCTGGGCGGAAGCATCGTGGGGGAATTGCTCTATACTTCTTCATTGGCGCATGGCTACAAGCTCTTTGATTTCTCAATCTTCTATCCACTGGCGCGTGCATTGCCGGTGGTGATGCTGGCCATCGGGTCGTTTTTTCTTCCGCTGGGGCGCGAGAGGCCGGATACTTGGGCGCTCGTCGGAATGGCCGTGCTCTTTTTCGGATGCCTCTGCATGTCGTCGCGGTCAAAGAGCTCCGATACGTCTCGTCCCGCATGGCAGTTATGGTTTTGGGTGCTAATCGGTGCAACGGGCACATGCCTCTATACTGGCTTCGACAATGGCGGAACCAATCTGGTCAAGGATTCCGGCGTGGTCGTCTGGGGGCTGCTTCCGTCCTGTGCCTATTTCTGTCTGGTGGAAATTGGCCTGGTGGTCGGCAATGGTCTATTGGTTCTACTTCTTCCGGAAGAGCGCAAGGCATTTAAAGAGATTTTCGGCAAGACGTGGACTCCGCTGGTGGCGGGCTTTTTCGACGCCCTCTGCTACAGCCTGGTGCTGGTGGCTTATACCAAGGCGACCAATGCCTCGATGGTCTTCGCCTTCCGACAACTTGGGCTCCCCGTGGGCTTCCTGGCGGGCGTCATCTTTCTGCACGAAAAGGCATTGCCCCGTAAGATTGTCGGACTCTGCTGCATTGTCGCCGGCCTGCTGATTTCAGTGCTTTAGCATTGTCGTTTCAGGGGAGTTTTTTCGTTGGCATACAATAATATTGCGGCATAGTCGTTTATTCAAAGGTTATATTATTCGTTTGCACCACTGTCGGGCAACGAATTTTGAATCGAACAATTATCCTGCTTCCCTTACCATGAAGAAGAACCTTTTCCTGCTTGTCCTTGTTTTTTGTGCTTTGGTCTCCGTGAGTGCTGCGGAGAAGATTCAGCTTACGCTGGAGAAGGCCAGGCAGATTGCGCTGGAGCAGAATCCCACGCTGGCAATCGCACGGGCGAACATGGCCGCCGCCGAGGCGGCAATCCAACAGGCCGAGGCCGCATACTATCCCTCCATCGATGCCACTGGCAGCCTGACGCGCCTGCGGGACTATCCAACCGCGCGGCCGAACCGCGACTTTGACAACACCACGCAGTACCGCGCGGGGCTCTCCGCTGCCTGGCTGGTCTTCGACGGTGGAGCGAGGCATTTCCGGCTTTCCACCGCTGAAATCGCCGGCGAGACCGCGATTGCGGAGTGCGACGAGGCACGGCGCCAGCTTCTTCAACAGGTCGCCAATGCATTCTATCTGGTACTTCAATCACAGAATTCAATGGAAATCGCCTTGCAGGATGCGGAGTTCAATCGTCAGCTGGAGAGCGATGCGAAGAAGCGGCAGGAGCTGGGCACCTCGAAGCTCAGCGAGGTGCTGAATTTCCAGTACCAGGTCGGTTCGGCGGAGGTCAACTTCATCCAGGCACAGCGCACTTGGCGCAATGCCTGCGTGGCGTTAGGGCAGTTGCTGGTCATCCAGCAGGATTCCATCTGGGACTGCATCGAGCTGGTGCCGCCGGAGACAGACTTTGTGGAAAAAGGCAATCTCGGTGCACTGGAAACCATGCTTGCCTACGCCCGGGAGCATCGGCCTGATTTGATCAACGCCAAAAACGCAGTCCGCTCGGCCGAGGCCGCGCTGGCGCTCACGAAGACGGAGTGGTGGCCGCAAATCAGCGCCTTCTATGATTTCTACTTCCAGCGGAACCATCAGGCGCATTTCAACCGCCACCACGACCGTGGCATTTCCTTCGGGGTGCAGGCCACCTGGAATCTCTTCAGCGGTTTTACCACCGAGGCGAACATCGAGGCCGCGAAGGCTCGGCTCGCCGCCGCCGAGAAGACTCTGACCAGCATGGAACTGGAGGTGGATGCACGCGTGCGTGAGGCGTTCATCGTCGTCGATGGCTCTCGTCGGCAGCTTGAGAAGCAGAATGAGCTGCTTGAAATCGCCACTCGCATCCGTGACCTGGTGAAGGAGGAGTACGACGGCGGTACCGCCACCATCACTCGCCTCAATGAGGCACAGACTGACTTGACCAATACTGCGCTGGCGCGTTCCAATGCGTATGTCCAGGTGCTTCTTAGCCTGGAGGCGCTCGGTGCCGCCACCGCAAAGAACCTGGAACCGCCGGCACCGGCGGAGTAAAATCCGGATGGTTCGGATGCTCCGGAGAGTCCGGAAAAATCTCATTTTACTGCCATGCCTGAAACACCTACACAATTAAAGACCGGAAAATTCTCGTTGGGCGTCACGCTTCTTCTGGTTGCCGCGATTATCGGCGGTGCTGGCTATGGCGCAAAATGGTATTCTGACCGCCAGCGTGAGCAGTCGAAGAACGTCCAAGGCAAGCGGGATGATTCGGTGACTGTGAGTACTGCCACTGTGACCACGGCGAATTTGAAGACGGTGCTGACTTTCAATGGCGATATCGAGGCGATGCAGACCGTCCAGCTTCAGCCGAAGGTCGCCGGAAGGCTTTTGAAGCTGGAACTGGAGGACGGCACGCCGGTCGAAGAAGGTGTCGTAGTCCAGCAAGGTCAGCTGATTGCGCAGCTGGATGACCGCGAATATGTTGCGCAATTGGACAGTGCAAAGGCGCATCTGGCCTCTGCGGAAGCCGCCCGTGCGGTTGCGAAAGCGGGACTGGAGGAGGAGAAGGCAAAATACTCCAGCAACCTCGCCGCCACGGAGAGCGCCCAGGCGAATTATGAAGACAAGGAGCGCGAGCAGAAGCGCATGGCGGGGCTGGTGGCCGGAAATGCTGGTACGCAACAGAGTCTGGACCAAGCGAATACCGCATTGGCACAGGCGAAGGCACAGCTCGACCAAGCCAAGGCCGACGAGGCGGGCGCGCTGGCGAAGATCACTTCTGCCGAGGCCGCCATCCAACAGTCCGAAGCCACTTACGCGCAGGCGCAAGCCGCCTTGGAGACTGCCGAACTCAATTTTGCCGAGACGCGCATCTATTCGCCGTTGCGCGGGGTGGTCAGCGCCAAGCTTGTGGATCCCGGCGTGATGATCTCCAGTGCCACGCCGATTGTGACCATCGTCTCCATGGCCACGGTCAAGGTGGTCGTCGCCGTGCCGGTCAATCATCTCTCCCGTGTGATTCCCGGCAAGACGCACGCTACCCTTACCACACCAGCGCTCCCTGGTCGCGAAATCGACTGCGTGGTCGAGAAGATTTATCCCACCGTGGACACCGTCACCCGCACTGCGCAGGTCGAGTTCCGCGTGAAGAATGAAATGGATGAGGCGAGCAAGACTTTCCTCTTGCGACCCGGGATGTATGCGACCGTCGCGGTGCTCCTGGAAGAACGCAACGACGTGGTGGCAATCGACCTCTCCCTGCCGGTGCGGAACCTGGACAAGAGCCTTGTCTTCGTCTGCCAAGGCGACACGGTGGAGGCCGTGCCAGTGAAGTTGGGAACTACCTTCCGCGGACTCGTCGAGGTTCTGGAGGGGCTCAAGCCCGGCGACGAGATCGTGGTGCAGGGGCAGCATCGTCTCACCAACGGCTCAAAGATCCGCCGAGTTCAGCCCGAAACCTCCGGGAATTAATCATAACATCATTATTATTAACGACTTGCATATATGAAGCTGCCGGAATTTGGAGTCACTCGGCCGATTGCCACCAGCATGCTCTTCGTGATGGTGCTGGTGCTTGGCGTGATTTGCTTCAGCAAGCTTGGCGTGGATCTCACGCCGGAAATCGAACCCACGCGTGTGACGGTGATGACCACTTGGGAGGGCGCGTCCGCCGAAGACGTGGAGAGCAAGGTCACCCGCGTGTTGGAAAAGCGCCTTGGGTCGGTCTCGAACCTGGACGAAATTCGCTCGACGACGCGCGAGGGCGTCTCCAACATCTCCTGTACCTTCACTTGGGGCACCAACATCGACGAGGCCTCCAACGATGTGCGAAGCAAGGTCGATATGGCAAAGGATTCGTTGCCGGACGATGCGGATACTCCGACCATCTTCAAGTTCGACTCCGCCGACATGCCCATCCTGCTGATCGGCGTGACCGCCAAGGAGTCCATCGAAAAGCTCTACGACATCATTGACGACGAAGTCGCCCAGCCCCTGCAGCGCATCGAGGGAGTTGGCGCGGTGAACGCCTTCGGTGGCCTCCAGCGCCAAATCAATATCATCCTTTCGCGTGAGAAGCTCTCCGGCTATGGCCTGACATTGGACGACATTACAAAGGCGATCGCCAACGAAAACCGCACCTTGCCGGCGGGTTCGCTGAAAATCAGCCGCACCGAATATACCATCCGCGTGCTGGGCGAGTTCGACGACCCCATGCAGATTCAGGAGATACCGGTGTTGCGAAATCAGGGCAAGCTCTTGCGCATCAAGGACTTTGCAGAAGTCAAAGACGGCTTTGAGGAGATTTCCCAGTATGTCGAGACCATGGGGCGCGACGGCATGATGATGATTGTCCAGAAGCGCACCGGTGCCAACACCGTGAAAGTCTGTGCGGATGTCCTCGCGGAGCTGGAGAACCTCAAGCATCAGATTCCACAGGACATTGAGTTCTATGTCATCAACGACTCCTCGGACTTCATCAGCAATTCCATCCAGAATGTCCGCGGCACGGTGCTGTGGGGCGGACTCTTCGTGATCTTGGTCAGCTACTTCTTCCTGCGTAGCATCCGCTCATCGCTGGTGATTGCCCTGACCATCCCCTTCTCGCTGATCATCGCCTTCTGCTTCATGTATTTCATGGGCTGGACCATCAATATGATCAGCCTCTCCGCGCTCTCCATTGCGGTCGGTATGGTGGTGGACAATGCAATCGTGGTGCTGGAAAACATCACCAGCCACATCTCCCGAGGCGTGCGCGTCAAGGAAGCGGCGATGTTCGCGGCGGGCGAAGTCGGGCTTTCGCTGGTCGCCTCGACCGCGACCACCATCTGCGTCTTCCTCCCGCTGGTCTTTGTGCAAGGCGCCACGGGAATCATGTTCAAGCAGCTTGGCGGGCTGGTCACCGCAACGCTTCTGGCCAGCATGGTCTGTGCGTTGCTTCTGACCCCGATGCTTGCCAGCCGTCTGCTCAAGCGTGCGCCGTCCGGAGCGGAAAACGAAGGTGCGCCATCGGGTCTTGGCGCGCGCCTCTATGCCGCCAGCGAGAATCTCTTCCTGTCGGTCGAGAGAACCTACGGGTGGTTCTTGGGGCACTGCCTGAAGCACCGCTACTTCGTGCTCATCTGCGGTGCGTCGGTGATTGCATTGGCCATCCTGGCCATCCCCTTTGTGGGCACGGAGTTCACCCCGGACCAAGACCTCGGCGAGATGGAAATCCAGTTCCAGCTGCCGGTCTCCACCCGTTCCGAAATCACTGCCGCCATGGCCCGCCGAATCACCAATTTGGTCTATGCCAAAGAGAAGGAACTCATGGAGACCAAATACGCAGGCCAGACCATCGCGCCGGACGACAATGGGATGCCGCGTCAGTCGGGAATCCGCTTCAACAACTGGCGTGCCGGCAGTTCCTCCTGGGGGCGAAGTGCCGGCTCGCATATCGGCCGCATCAACATCAAGTTGCTCAAACGCGAACTCAGGCCATATAGCTCCGCCGAATTGGGCGATGCGGTGCTCTCTGAGCTTCGCACCTGGCCGGAGCTGGACCGCGTATTCCTCTCCACCTCCAATCGCCTGATGTCTATGATTCTGGGCGGCTCCAATGAGAAGCCCATCATTGTCAATGTGTTGGGATATGATCTCCAGACTACGCTGGGCATTGCGAACCGCATCCGACAACTGGCGCTTCAGATTCCTGGCTGCAAGGACCCCACCGTCACATTCGACAGTGGAAACCGCGAACTGGTCATCGAGATCGACCGCGCCGCCGCCGCCGCGCTCAATGTCAGCGTAAATTCCATCGTCTCCTCCATCCGAACCCTCTTCTACGGCAGCACCGCCAGCAAATATCGCCAGAGCGAGGACGAATATGATATCTTCCTGCAACTGAGGGAGGACGAGCGGCGCTCCATCAACGACCTCCAGAACTCCGAAATCACCGTGAACGGGAAACGCATCCGGCTGGATGCGGTGGCGACCATCCACGAGGCCCTCGGGCCGCTCTCCATCTCCCGTATAGGGCAGGAACGCGTGGTCTATCTCCAGATGGACGTCTATGACCGGTCGCTGGGCGAAGTCTTTGCCGACCTCAAGCAGGCGATTGAGGACAACATCTCGCTTCCGCAGGGAGTCTCGCTGGACTACACGGGGCAGGTGAAGGAGCAGGGCAAGTCCTTCAACGACCTGACGCTGATGCTGGTGCTGGGCATCCTGCTGGTGTATATGGTGATGGCTGCGGAGTTCGAGTCGCATTCGGCGCCTTTCGTGGTGATGTTCTCCATTCCGTTCGCCTTTGCGGGGGCGGTCTTTGCGCTTCTGGTCGCGGGATTCACACTCAACATGTTCTCCTTCATTGGATTGATCATGCTCGTCGGCACTGTGGTGAACAATGCCATTGTGCTGGTGGACTACATCAATCTGCTCATCGCACGCGGGCAGGATGTTTACAGCGCGGTCACCAACGCCGGTCGCCAGCGGCTGCGGCCCGTGCTGATGACCACGATGACCACTTGCTGCGGCATGCTCCCGATGGCGCTCTCCCAAAGCACGGGCAGCGAGCTGTGGAGTCCACTGGCGACTACCATCATCGGGGGACTGGTAATCTCCATGTTCGTCACGCTGGCGGTGATTCCCACCATCTACTCGTTCGTCCTCAAGCCCAAGAACGCGTGATTCCTGCCATGAAACTGATTTTCATTGTCTATAACATCTCCATTGAGGAGGAAGTCCAGCAGTTACTCCAGGCGCAGGGTGTGAAAAGCTTCACGCAATGGCCGCGGCTGATCGGGGTGGGAGAACTGGCTGGCGCTCGGCTGGACAATGGAGTGTGGCCTGGTGCCAACAGCGCTTTGGTGGCAGTGGTTTCGGACGAGGCGGCCGCTCCGCTGATGTCGGCCGTTCGCGCCCTGCGTGCTGGCGAAGGTCGGCGCGAGGGCATCGAGGCCTTCCAGCTCAATGTGGAAGATACCACCCTTGCTTCTCACCTTTAACCTCCCACCTTTCACCTCTAACCTCTCACCTTTAACCTCCCACCTCGTATTTGCATGACCCCTGAAGAATTCAATCCAAAGTTTAAGGCGCAAGTCTTTGAATGGCTGAATATTGAAAGTATGACGCCTGAGGCGCTCTCTGACGAGGAGCCGCTTTTTGGCAAGGAGTCCCGCCTGGGGCTGGATTCTCTGGATGCCGTGGAACTGGTCGTTTTCATCCAGCGCACCTACAATATCCCGCAAAAGGCCTTTGAAAAGCGCAAGGAGCTTTTCGTGAACTTCAAGACCCTTGCGGACTTTGTTCGCACTTTCCCTGAAGACCAGAAGGGGCGATAGGCTGTCTGTAAGGATGCAGGAAGTGCGGGTTATTGGCATGGGCGCGGTCTCCGCCTTGGGCGTGGGGCTCTCCGCCACGGCGGAGCAGCTGCGAAAGCAGAATGTCTCTCCTCATCCCGTAACGCGCTTTGACTCGACGCTGAAGGTGCCAGTCTTTGAAGTTCCGCATCCTGGAAATCCCTCGCGTCCAGGCGGAAATGCGATTCAATGGCTGGAGATGGCGGTGGAGGAGGCGTTGCACGAGGCACGCCTGGAGAGTGCGGAAGCGCGTTCGGGCTTGCGCATCGGCGTCTGCGTGGGCAGCACCGTCCTCTGCCAGTTGCACGATTTGGAGTTCTGCGCAAAGCTGCGGACGGGCGAAGGCATTGACGACTCCACGCCCTACCGCAATTATGTCGATGCCTCGCCGGCGGAATGGCTTCAGAGAAAATATGACTTGTCAGGACCGGTTCTGACCGTTTCCAATGCATGCACCTCAAGCGCGGACGCATTGGGCATCGCCCGTCTCTGGCTGCTGGCAGGCCAGTGCGACCTGGCCATTGCGGCTGGCACCGACTCCCTGGAAACCGGCCCCCTGGACGGCTTTCACGCGCTTGGCGTCTGCAGTCCCGTACCATGCCGTCCCTTTGATGCCTCTCGCGCAGGGCTCAACCTCGGCGAGGGCGCGGCCGTCGTCGTGCTGGTGCGCGAGGACTCGCCTCTGCTGGCAACGCACCCTTCGGACATTGCGCTCTGCGGTTACGGCAAAAGCGCGGACGCAAGCCACATCACCCAGCCGTTGCCTTCGGGAGATTATTTGGAAAAGGCGATCCGTGATGCATTGCGCGAGGCAGAGATCGAGCCATCGCAAATCGGCTTCGTGAATGCCCACGGCACGGGTACCGAGGCAAATGACCGTGTGGAGGGGCAGACTCTCGCACGAATCTTTGGCGAGTCGTTGCGATACCATTCCATCAAAGGGCTTACCGGTCACACGCTTGGTGCCGCCGGTGCCTTGGAATTTGTCTTCACGGCGTTGATGTTGCGGTCCGGCGTGGCGGTTCGTAGCCACGGCTTTTCACAACTTGCGCCGGAACTGACGATTCCGCCGCTAATCGAGGACACGAGTATCGAGGCGCACTATGCGCTCTCGACCTCGCTTGCCTTCGGCGGCTCCAATTCGGCTTTAATAATCTGTTGCAAATAAAAACGTACTAGGGTATCAAGTTAGGCGTACCAGTTCTCTTGTCCTCTATATTTAGTGGTTTGTAATTTCATTTTGCGTGATTGGAGGATGTGTAACTGCCATCCGCCATCGCCGTAGCCGGACCGCAGTTGAATAATCAGCGTTTTGCATGTTTTGTCGATTTTTTGCTTGAAATTATATATATTGACTATATATTAAAGACAACAGGCAAACGGAGAGAAAGAAGTGAGGAAGGAAAAACTAGTCAGCCTGCTGCTAAAGGCCGGGTATGTCGCAGCCGCCGGAACCAAGCACGACAAGTTTCGTCGCGGGGCGGTCACGGTGATGGTGCCCAGGCACACGGAAATCAGCGACATCCTGGCCAGGAAGATCCTCAGGGAAGCCGGAATCACTCAATAAAGGTGAATACTCATGAAATTGACCTATTACGCACTTTGCTACCATGTCCCTGGAGAGGCACACCCGTTCATCGGAGACCTCCCCGACCTGAAGACTACCACCGAGGGAGACAGTGTGGAGGATCTCCAGGCAATGCTTCAGGACGCGGCCCTGGAAATCCTCCCGGACCGCCTCGCCGGCGATGGCACGCCACCGGCGCAGTCCTCCATTGACGAGGTGTTGACAAAGGCCGATCCCGAACTGGGACAGGTCGCTTTCGTGCTGCCCGTCACGGTGTTCCCGAAGCCACGCACCCGCAATATCGCGGTGTCGGTGCCAGAAGATGCGCTGGCACGGATTGACGCATACTGCGAAGCGGCAGGGATTTCCCGCTCGGCCCTGATGGTGGACGGCGCACTGGCGCTGGCGCTTCGCCGCCGGAAGTCTGCCGCTAGCAAGCACAGCTGACCCACAAGAGATGATTTCCTCCGGGCGGGACCGAGATCCCGCCTTTTTTTTGCACCAAGTCTTGGAAAACATGGTGAATTAGCAATACTCACACACACAATCGTTCTAGTCATAGTTGATATTTACACTGTTATACAACAATAATAAACAACAAAACAACAAATAGCTTTTAGCCTTTGGCCCAATTAGGTGCCTTCAGGGACTTCCCAATAGGAAACTGGGAAGTTCAGCAGGGTGTTTTCCTGCAGCCTGAAGTGCTTCAGAATGTAGATTCCGTCGTACATGCCACTCTATTCCGGCTTGCGCATGGTGATATCGTTTACCTTGCGGGCGAACTCCTGGGAGAAGCGTTGCGAGTAGTCCAGCAGATGCTGCAGTTCGTCGAAGGAGAGAACCGATGCGGCCTCCTGTTCCGCGTTGCTGATGGCCGAAAGGACGGTCTGTGCAAAGACCTGTCCCTCCGGAGTCAGTCGGATGACTTTCCGCCGACGGTCGGTCTTGTGGGAGTCACGGAATAGGTAACCGCGCTCTTCCAGGTCGTTGAGCACCACGGTGATGGTCTGGCGGAGCATGTGCGTGTCGTCCGCCAGAACCGCCGGCTCCACGCCTTCCGGGTGCTTGACCAGATACTCCAAGGCCCAGACGGTGTTGAGTGAAATCCCCCACTGCCGAACCAGCTGGAGATACGCGCTGTCACAGGAACGCCAAGCCTCGAAAATCTCGTCCAGGCATTTGGCGACCAAACCCGATGATTGGGAGTTTTCTTTTTTCATATCCATTAATATATAGAGATTTTTCCGAAAAACCGCACATGGCGCATGGCAAAATGGTAATTTTGTTGTATAATAAATCAGATTTACTACTTTTAGACGCCCCTTGACTTAGTTAGGAAATCACCATCATGATCATCCCGAAATACACGAAGAAAGAGATCAAGCAGCTTGAGAAGTCGGTTCACGAGAAGATTCTGGGGTCCTGGATTAGCAACGAGGACCTGGACAAGGAGGTCAAGATCTTCACGGCGGGCGAAGGCTGCTGGCTCTACGACATCCACGGTCGGAAGATTCTGGACACCTTTTCGAGCCTGATTACCACGGCGGTCGGCCACGGCCGCATCGAGATCGGCGAGGCGATGCTGGAGCAGATGAAGTCGCTGGAGTTCTTCCCGATTTACCACGACGGCTTCACGGTTCCGCAGATTAAATTGGCGGAGAAACTTGCTGAGATCGCGCCTGGCGACCTGGAGGTTACGTGCTTCGTGAACAGTGGCTCTGAGGCGAACGAGTTCGCCATCAAGATGGCTCGTCAGTACTTCTGGCAGACGGGCCAGCCGAACCGCACGAAGGTGATCGCGCGCCGCGGCTCCTACCACGGCACCACCATCGGCACCACGGCGGTCACGGGCTTTGCCGACCTGCGCACGGTTTCCAACCCGGTTCCGGGCTGCCTCTTCGCTCCGCAGGTCAAGTGCGCGCAGTGCGAGTTCGGGCTGAAGTATCCCTCCTGCAAGCTCTGCTGCCTGAAGGGCTTGGAGAAGCTGATCCAGAGCGAGGGACCGGATACCATCGCGGCCATCATCATGGACTCCCTGCCCGGTTCCAACAGCGGCTACCCGCTGGCCCCCAAGGAGTACATCCAGGGCGTCCGCAAGCTCTGCGACAAATACGGCATCCTGCTCATCTTCGACGAGGTGCAGACTGGCTTCGGCAAGACGGGCTACTGGTTTGCCTGCGAATACTACGGCGTGGTTCCGGACTTCCTGGACACCAGCAAGGCCATCACCAGTGGCTACCAGCCCCTGGGCGCGGTCATCACCAAGAAGAAGATCGCGGACGTCTTCAAGCAGGGACCCGGCTCGGAGTTCCGCACCGGCAGCACCTACGGCGGTCACACGCTGGCGTGCGTCGCGGCACTCAAGAACCTGGAGATTTTTGAGCGCGAGCACCTCGTCGAACATGCGCGCGACCTGGGCAAATACATCACCAAGCGCTTCAAGGAACTCAAGAAGTACTCCGTGGTGGACTTCATCTCCGGCATCGGCACTCTTTGGGCGATTGAACTCAAGAGCGACAAGCCGATTGGAACTTGGATTCGCGACTGGTGCTGGGAGAACGGCATGATCCTGCGCAACAACGGCAATATGCTCGTGATCGCGCCCGCGCTCGTGATGACCTACGAGGAGTTCGATCTGGTGATGGAGTTCCTGCACAAGGGCATCCAGGCCGCC
>JAFXSU010000253.1 GCA_017525435.1 Victivallales bacterium | reverse complement strand
GTTCCTCATAGCTGTCCACCTTTTGAAGGATGCTTTGAAGATTTTGACAGACACCGAGTAGCAGTGCCCGGAAGGCCTCGCATTCCAGGGTGGCATCATTCCGCTGATTCTCCTTGAACTGCTCATCTTGAAACTTCGCCATGGTGATCCTCCTAACGATTGATGGACGAATTATTCGAGAAAGGCATGCTTTGCGAAAGGGAAAAGTCCGAGGTCGGGGGGAAGGCGCGCACCGACAGGCAAATCCAGGTTGTCGGTGAGGCCGTGCCGGAAATAGTGGTAGCCGAGACCGCCGATCATCGCGGCATTGTCCGTGCAGTATTTGGGCGGCGTGAGCAGCAGTGGCTTGCCAACCTTTTTGCAGGCTTCCTCCATGTGTTGGCGCAGGTAGCTGTTACAGGCGACTCCTCCGCATAGGCAGATGAGTCGTGCCTGGTTGTCTCGTGCGGCGGCCATTGCCTTGGTGACCAGCACGTCCATCACGGCTGCCTGGTAGCTGGCAACCACGTCGCGCAGATCTTTTTCGGAGAGTTCGCGTCCTTGGACCTGATAGAGCAGCGAGGTCTTTACCCCGGAGAAGCTAAAATCGTAGCGGTGTTCGGGTGGGATGGGCTTGCCGCCGCCGCCCACGAGACCTTTGGGGAAGTCGTAACGGTGTGGGTCTCCCTCGCGTGCTAGGCGGTCGATGATGGGGCCGCCGGGGTAGCCGAGGCTCAGGATTTTGGCGGCTTTGTCGAGGGCTTCTCCGGCCGCATCGTCCAGCGTTGTACCCAAGACCTTGGCATGTCCGTCCTGTTCAATCAGTACCAAAGCCGTGTGTCCGCCGGAGACCACGACTCCAAGGATGGGGTAGTTGGCCTCGTCAGCCAAGTAATCCGGGTGATCTAGAAAAGCACCATAGATATGTCCCTGAAAGTGATTTATGCCAACAATAGGAAGACCGCTTGCGGCGGCCAGCCCCTTGGCGTAGGCGTTGCCGACCAGTAGAGCCGGAATGAGCCCCGGATGGCTGGTGACAGCAATGCCGGAAAGTTCGTCGATTGTGTGTCCGCTTTCCCGCAAGGCGGTGGTGACCACTGGCTGAAGGTTCTTGAGATGTTCGCGTGCAGCGAGTTCCGGAATGACTCCGCCATACGCGGCGTGGAGCTTGATCTGGCTGCTGATGACGCTGGAAAGCACCTCATGGCCGTCCCGAACGACCGCCGCTGCGGTCTCGTCACAACTGCTTTCGATTCCAAGAACGAACATATTACTACTCTTGTGGGGCAGGAGGTTCCCAGATGGTGCGTGTGGGCTGGTATTCGTCCAGCGAGTGGAATTGAACGGCTTCGACTTTGGTGACCCGGAAGGATTCGCAGGCCAGTTCCAGGAGTGCCTGGACCTGTGTCGGGGTGTCGAGGAAGCTCGTCCCTTCCTTATCTTTTTCCTGATAATGAACCAGGTAAGCGTTTTCGTTGGAGGCCAGCAGTGGTGGCACGAGGCACGAAGTGTCGGGTTGGACAGGCGGCGTCGCTGCGGCGTCGCGTCGGCCGGGCTTTTTGGCGGGTGTCTTGGGCACAACCAGGCCCTGCGGTCGCCATGCCTTCTTGGCATTCGTCCGTCCGTCCGACGGCAGCACGACAGGCGGTGGGGGGAAGGGGAAGTCGCTTCCTCCCAGCAGTGCGCGGATTTGCTCCTCGCACTCGTTCACCCGCAGAAATTCCGCTTCGCGGCGTGCCAGCAGGTCGATAACTCGGATTTCTTGAGAAACCCGCATTGAGATTAGTTCTTTGAACCCTTGCGAGATGGCAGGTCAGTAGTCGGGTGTGCGGGCTTTGCAGGAGCCTCGGTTTCCGTCTCGGAGTCGTTCGCGGCGGGCGCAACGGGTTTGGGCACAACGGGCGCGGCGGGTTTCGGCGCGGGCGGCGGAAGTTCGGTCGCCGCAGTGAATTGCGCAACGGCCACGGGTGGCGGCGGGAAGATGAAGACGCCGGGTTCGCCGACGACATCGTCAATCTGGTGCTCAAGGGCGGCGATGCGTTCGTATGCGGCGGCGCGTTCGGCCAAGAGTGCATCCACCTTTTGGCGTGCCTCCAATGCGGCCTGGATGGTCGCCGCGTCGGCGCGCATCACAATCTCCACCATGCTCAATGGTGGTTTCGGCAGGGGTTTCTTGTTTACAGCCATGTTTTTCTCCTGGATGGTTGGATCAATACGGAATTAAGAAAGGGTTTGTGCATATTGGCGGACACTAGGCAAGGCGTTGGACGCCAGCCGATTCCGTGCCTCTTGGGATAGCCCGGGACAGGTGATGCCCCGATAGACGAGGTGGCTCAGGACATCTTCCGTGGCGTGGACAATGAGCGAGGAGAGGATTTCCGGAGTTGCAACGAAGGGGTTTGCCAGCAGCAATTTGAGAAGAAGCGAGTCGCCAATTTCTGTTAGGCGCAAGCGAGTGGCGGGCAGTTCAGGGGTCAGATTGATGGCCAGCAGCTGGAGCAGTTCCGGCGTGGCGTTCTCGCACACTTGCAAACCGGCTTGGTCGGCCAGGTCGGTTCGTTGCGCCAAAAGCGACTTGGCATCCGGCGGAAGGGCGGGATTCTCGATAAGTGCCAGCTGGAGGTCGGCGGCGAGGGTTTCGCGATTCGCCAGAATTCGCAGAACCTCGGTGTCTTCCGAGATGACATAATCTGCCAGAAGGTTCTCTGGCAAGGTGTTGTGGCGTAGCAACGCAAGCCTCACGCGGGGGTATTTGCTTTGGGAAAGCTTGGCGATAATCGGCGGTGGCAGATCGACACGTTGCGCCAGCGCCAACTGTCCCAGCTCCTCGTCAAATTCTGCCCAGGACTTCATGCACAAGGGGGAGAGCTGCGGAGCAAGCAGAGTGCAGGCGTGGACAGTGGGGTTGAGGTCATCGCTTAGCCCGTCCATGAACTCCGAATCCAGTCGGCGATTTTCCAGCAATGCAAGCCGCACGAAGGGCACGGGATCCTGGAGGAGGATACGCTGGATGTTGGTGGGAATCATCTGGTTCTTCGCCAGCGCAACACGCACTTCAACCGCTTCGTCCTTGGCCAGTTGCAATGCGATGGTGGGGACAAGACGCCGATTTTCAGCGACAAGTCGTCGCACGGCGGCATCCGGATGGGTGGCCAGTTTGGCGTGGAGGTTGGGATTCTGGGCAAGCAGACGGATGACCTCCGGATTGTTGCGTTGCATCAGCAGATCCAGGACCCGTGTCGGCGTGCCAGGCATGGATGCCAGAAAGACATCGACGCCAGGCGTCTCCAGGTCATTTGCCAGTTCACGCAACACCCCAAGGCCTATTTCACTATGCAGACCAAGCTGCACTGCCTCGCCCAGGTTGGTGGCGATTTGTTGTAATATCTCTTCTCTAGTCAATCGGGACTCCCTGAAAAAACCAATGCCTTACTATAATTTTACTGGCGTTTTTTGCCGTGCGTCCTGCCCGGAAAAGCGTTTTTTTCTCGCAATTTTCGGCACCAGGCTCGCAGGGGGAGCGATTGACATGAGGCGTCGGCAGGGCTCCGACGCTACAACGGCCCGTCGTCGTGGCGTCTGATGTCTTGTCAAGCCTATAAAAGAACATGAAAAATGGGAACTATATCTTTAACTTGCCTAATGGGTAAACGGGACGGATGAGACACACGGGACGGACGGGACGGTGGTTTGCGATTACCTTGTCCCGCTTGTCCCGCATGTCCTGTGTGTCCCAGAAATTTACTGAAAACAGGCAAGTTAACTATATAATTTCCAAAAAGAGGCATTGCCCACGAAAAGGAAAACCTTTCGTGCCTTTCCCAAAAATTACTCAGACAAAATGAAATCCGTGATTAATGCTGGAATGCGGGACTGCAGCCGTAGGGATTGGCGGTGGGGATGGCGTTGTATGCTTCGGCGGGCGTAAGGGGGCGCGGCGAGGCGACCAGATAGACCGAGGCGTAGATGCCGCCCATCTTGGCGCGGTTGAAGATCTGCACGGCGAGGAAGTTGTCCGCATAGCCGTAGTTGAGGGCGCCGGTGACCTCGGCGATGACGGGGTGGTTCCAGAGCTCGAAGGCGGAGAGGCCGGTGGAGGCTGCGGTGTGCTCGGCGACGAGATTTCCGTTGAGGTGGACCCAGGCGTCTTCGTCGCAGCCGGGAATGACCAGATACCAGTGCGGATAGGTCTCGGTGACGGGCAGCCGGAAGTGCTTGCGCAGCACGCCGGTGCCGGTGGACTTCTCCTGCCCTTGCTGTTCCCAGCCGCAACCGAGATTGTCGAGATAAGTGCTCCAGTCGGCGTCGTCGGTCTTCTCGTCCAATGCCTTGGCGGCCAGTGCATTGTCTGCCTCTGGCGGAACGGCCTCGGAGTGGTCGTCGACGCCCAGTCCTTCCTCGAAGAGTGCGACCATCTTGAACTTCCAGCGTGCGTCAAGTCGTACCACCTTGCAGTCTCCTGAATCGAAGACAAGCATTTCTGGGGATTTAGAGAGCGGACGCAGGTATGTGAAGTCCCCGATGCGGTTGTCCTGCTTTTCTCCGAGGGAGGCCAGTCCGGCCTTGGCGGCGGTGGCGGTGAAGCGCTCGACCATCGCCACGTAGTCGCCGGGGTCTTCGCCCTTGAGCAGCGCGAGGTTCATCTTGGTGTAGAGGATGGGCAGGTAGTCGCGTTCGATGCGCCAGGTGAGTTCCTCGTCGCCCTTGGCGAGTTCGAAAGCCTGGGCGTAGTCGGCGTCGGCGTCGGCGATGAAGGCCGGGGTGAAGTATGGCGCGGTGAAGTCGTATCGGATGCCGTTGTGGGGAGTCGCCAGTTCCTCCTTGTACTGTTCGGCGATGGCTTCGAGGCGCTGGTTGTAGCGCCAGATGGGTTCGGCGGCCTTGCCGAAGTATCCGGTGATGAAGTCGTAGGCGAGTTCCTGCCAGTCGAGCGCGGGGTTCCACATCAGATGGGCAATGACCCAGGCGCGCAGGAGGTCGCGCTCGGAACCGATGGCATCGGAGGCGAAGGCGCATTCGGTCATGATGCCCTTGGCGCGGTTTTCGCACCAGAAGCGGATGTTGTCGGCGGTGAAGCCGAGGCTGGGGTAGGGCATCAGGAAGTGGTCGTAGTTCATATTGTAGTCCCAGATGTAGAGGGGGGCCTTTTCGGCCCAGCCCGTCGTCTGGCGTACCACTTCGTCCATTTCGCGTGCGGGAGTCAGCGGGTGGTT
>JAFXSU010000252.1 GCA_017525435.1 Victivallales bacterium | reverse complement strand
CTTTATACATTTTTCGTTGCGGCCGCAGGCCTGATGCTCGCTTCCTGCAAGCAGGAGCACATCGAGGTAGTGTACAACCCGGACGCCACCACCGTGCAGACGCTTGGCAACTTCTCCGAAACAGTTCTTACTGACGGCGGAGCCGACCTTGTTGCCACATTCACGCCTGCAGACTTCAAAATAGACGCAGCCAAGAGCTACGCCCTCTACACTTCGAGCGCAGCGGATATGTCCGACAAGTCCAAGATGGCTGCAAAGATCAGCGTCAATGAAGACGAGAGTGCAGGACAAATAACCCTCTCCCAGAAGGATCTCAACTCCAAGATACTGAGTCTCGGAGGAGAAGCCGACGTGCCCTTCACCCTGTATTTCCAGCTCGGCGCCAGCATCGCCAACGATAAGGGCAATGCCATCGCATCCACGGAAGTGCTTTCAAACATCGCTTCCGTCAAGCTGACTCCTTACAACACCCTCATCCTCGACGTGGACAGCTATGACCACGTCTGGATCATCGGTGCCAGCTCGGCAGTCGGCGCGTGGAGCTTCGAGAAAGTCCACCAGTACCTCTACGACTACGAAAAGACCGGCACTACATTCACCGGACTTATCGACTTCGGCGAGGACGGCCCTGCAGGCGGCTTCAAGCTGACCGGCGTAGGCAACTGGGACGACGCCACCAAGAACTGGGGTTCTGAAGCCCAGGCCGAAGAGGCCGAGGCTGCCACCGTCCAGATCATCGCCGGCGGCAGTTCCAAGGACATCAAGTGCTACAGCAAGCGCTACTACGGATTCTCCTTCAACTCCAGCACCCTCGTGCTCACCAAGCTCTACGGCTTCGACAATATCGGAATCGTCGGCGCATTCAACAAATGGAACGCAGGTGACGCCAATATGAAGATGAGCTACAACCAGGATTTCCACCGCTTCTACATCGACTACACCTTCGCCGAAGCGACCGAACTCAAGTTCGCCTGCGATGACTCCTGGGATCTCAACTGGGGCGGAAAGGAAGGCACCACTGCTCCCAACGGAGACAACATCGCCGTTGAGCCCGGTTCCTACCGTATCTACCTCGACATCAACAAGGGCACCTACGAGCTGAGCACCTCCATGTTCGGCAAGGACGAGCCCTCCGTCAGCGGCGAAGGCCCCGACACCCCTCAGCCCACATTCGAAGGCTGGAGCATCACCGGTTCCATTTCCGGTTCCGGCATCAACTGGGACGGTGACATCGACATGGCAGCCTCCGGAGCATTCTGGGTGGCCCGCGACGTAAAGCTCGCTTCAAGCGACCAGTTCAAGTTCCGCAAGGCCCACGACTGGGCTGAAAACATCGGCGCGACCGGTGAAACCGAGCCCGCTGTCGTGGAAATCGGTGCCAAGATTGCAGGCGCAGCGAACGGCAAGAACCTCGCAGTGCCCGCCGACGGAACCTATGACCTGTATCTCAACCCCGACGAACCCGGCTTCTACGTGATGACCGCAGGCGAAGTGCCCGCTGAAATCGCAAGCTGGGGCGTGGTCGGCACCATCAACAACTGGGGCGGCAGCGCCGACCTCGCAATGGTGGAAGAAAACGGCATGCTGGTACGCAAGAACGTGGCCCTCACCACAGGCGACCAGTTCAAGATCCGCTACATGAGCAACTGGGACGTCAACCGTGGCGCTCCCGGTGACGTGGAGCCCTTCGTAATGGGCACCGACGCCATTGCAGCAACACCGAACGGCAAGAACCTCGGCGTATCCGCTGACGGCAACTACGATGTCTGGTATGACGCACTCAACGAAATCCTCTTCGTGGTGCCCGCCGGCAGCGCACTCAGCTACTGGGGCGTAGTCGGCAACATCACCGGCTGGGGAGGCGACCGAGCAGACTACATCATGTACAAGAGCGGCGACTTCTATGCCGTCAAGGGCATCGAACTGAAGGAAGACAGCCAGTTCAAGATCCGCTACAGCAGCGGATGGGATGTCAACCGCGGCGCTCCCGGCGACGTGGAGCCCTTCAAGGTTGACGCCGGTTCCGTAGTGGAGGCCACTCCTAACGGAAAGAATCTCGGAGTCAACGTTGCCGGCAAGTACGACATCTACTACAACGCTGCCGAAGAGAAACTCTACGTGATGGGAGAAGGCAACGATCCCTCCGGGGCAGTAACTCCCGAACCTCCTACCCCCGAGAAACCTACTGCATGGTCCATCGTCGGCACCATCGAAGGCTCCAGCTGGGGCAAGGACTTCGACCTCACCAACACCGAGGGCGACATCTGGAAGTACGAAGGCCTCACCGTGACCGATACCGATGAATTCAAGATCCGTGCAAACCACGACTGGGGTACCAGCGTGGGCGGCCCTGAGGAGAATGAAGACAGCGGAATCGATCCCGCGGGCAACCCCTACAAGGTGTTCAGGCCCACTATCGGCACTGCATTCGCAACCGGCGGACTCAATATCCGCATCGCCGTTGCAGGCACCTACAACGTCACTTTCGACTATGCTGCCAAGACCATCCTCATTGAGGGCGGCGCTCCCGCGGCACAGGCTACCATCGCCGACTTCGCCAAGGAGTACGTGAAGATTCTCGACGTGTGGGAGAACACCACCGGCACCATCGACATGCTCAAGGGTGAAAACTACAGCGGCGGCGAATGGAACGTGACGGGTGCCCACTATGTACCTGACGCCACTACCATCACCGTCGGAGACAAGTCCTACAACACCGCCGACATGTTCGAGACTGCCCTCCGCAGCTACCTCCTTGTCCGCGGCTACAACGGCCTCGAGACCGAGAAGTACGGCAAGGGCAGCATTCCCGCACTTGACGGAGGCGCCCAGGCGATGAGCACTACCGATGTGCCCGAGACCCACGGATATTACTGGGGCCAAAGCCCTTACAACGAGACCCCCGGCAACGGCGGCCACTTCGTCATGGGTACCAAGGACAACAACGAGCATTGCAAGATCATGCTCGACGCCCTCGACAACTGGGCCATGCGTTCCCTGAACTACCAGCACGGACAGGCCATCACCAACCTCTGCGGCTATTCCGGCGGCCAGCTTTCCGGCTACTATGGATGCTTCTGCTCCAAGCGCGCCCTGCTGACCTACGCCTTCTTCTTCAAGTACATGCTTGAGAACCAGCTCGACAAGGCCGACGCCATTCCTGCCGAGACCATCTTCCGCACCGAGCTCTTCGGCGACGAAGGCGCTCCCGCCGGAGGAAACGCAGATGCCTTCAAGGCATGGCTTGCAGATCCTACCAAGGACTACACCCTGGACGGGGACATCACTCTCGACAGCTTCACTCCCGCAGCCGAGATGACCGGCAACCTGGACGGCAATGGCAAGACCATCACCGTAAAGAACGCCGCAACCCCCGTCATCCTCGTAGCAAAGGGTGATGTGAAAAACATTACCTTCGCAGGTTCCTTCGCAGCCACTCCGGGCGCCGAGAAGATCGTTCTTGCTCCTATAGGCAAGAGCTACGGCACCCTTGACGGAGTCATCAACAAGGCAAGCGTCAGCTTGAACGGCCCTGCAGGACTGGGTGCTACCGACGATACTGCCGGCGCTATTGCAGCCGGCGTGGTGGGCGAAGCTTACGGCCCGGTGAAGAACTGTTCCAACGAGGGCAAAATCGTTGCTGATGCTGCCGGAAAAGACACCTGGACCATAATTGCATCCGGCGTCATCGGTGTAGCCGGTGCGGCGGTTGAGAAGTGCAACAACTCCGGAGAAGTCTCCCTCATGGCAGGTTCCCCTCTCGGACGTACCAAGGGCCTGACCGAGGTCTCAATGAAATACCACCCCGTGTGCTCCGCTGCAGGTATCGTCACCTATGCTGTCAGCGATGCCGACCATACAGTGACCGTTACCGATTGCGAGAACACCGGAAAGATAAGCTTCACTTACGACAACCTCAACGACCAGAGTTCCGCAGT
>JAFXSU010000251.1 GCA_017525435.1 Victivallales bacterium | reverse complement strand
GGTCATCTGCCGATGATCATCAATGCACAGGGCAAGCCCTATAGCAAACGCGATGGTGACGCCTTTGTAGGCGACTTCCGTGACAAGGGATTCCTGGCCGATGCGCTTTTCAACTATCTCAGTCTGCTAGGCTGGTCGCCGGGCGACGACCGTGAGAAGATGAGTCGCCAGGAGCTCATTGATGCTTTCACTCTGGAACGCTGCCTGCGTGGTCCTTCGCAGATGGACCTCCAGAAGCTCACCAATCTCAACGGGCAGTACATCGCCGAACTGCCTGCCGAGCAATTTCAGGCTCTGGCGAAGAAACAGCTTTCTGCCCTCCCCTGGGCCAACCAGGTCGCCTCGCCACTCTTCGAGCAGGTCGCCTTGTTCATGCAAAGCCGCGTGAAGCGTCTGGTCGATGTCGCACAGTGGGAATACTTCTTCACGGAATATCCCACCTGGGATTCTGCCGTCTGCGAAAAACTCCTTGGCAAGAACCCCGCCGCCAAATCCGCTCTGGCCACTCTCGTGGAACCCTTTGCGGAACTGCCGGAATGGACTGCTTCCGCCATTGAGCAGGCGGTCGAACGCGCCGCTGAGTCCGCTGGCATCCCACATGGTAAACTCAACCAGCCACTGCGAGCAGCCGTGACCGGCACCAACATCGGCGCCGGAATCTTCGAGACCCTTGAACTCATCGGTCGCGAGCGAACCATCAAACGACTTGAAAAAATCAGCACAACATGCTGATTATAAATCATTTATTTCATTATGCAGCAAAACAGCCTGCCAGTCATCGCCATTGTCGGACGCCCGAATGTGGGAAAATCCGCACTCTTCAACGCCGTCCTGCGGCGACGGGTTTCCATTGTCCATGAACAAAGTGGCGTCACCCGCGATTGCGTTGCCGCCCCCGCAGAATTTCATCGTCGCCATTTCCTGTTGGTGGACACTGGCGGACTGGGAACGCTCAATGGCGAAAAACGCGTGGACCTCTTCGACGGGATGATCCGCGAGCAGGTCACCGAGGTCCTCAAGGACGCGGTTGCGCTCATCTGGGTGGTGAATTGTCAGGATGGCATCACGCCGCAGGACGAGGAGGTCGGGGCTTTTCTCCGCAAGGCGGGCAAGCCGCTCTTCCTGTGCGCCAACAAAGCTGACAATCGGGAACTGGCCGACCTCTCCTTGGCTCAGTTTGCCAAGCTCGGTGTCGTGCACATCTGCCCAACCAGCTGCACGCATACCTATGGCATCGACGCCTTGTTGCAGAAAGTTCTGGCAGGCATCCCCCAAAGCCCTGAACTGGATCAGGAGCAGGAGAAGCCCCTGCGTGTCGCCGTGGTCGGCAGGCCCAATGTCGGCAAGTCTTCACTGGTTAATCGCCTTATCGGCGAAAACCGAATGATGGTCTCCGACATTGCTGGAACCACACGGGACGCGGTGGATCTCCCGCTGACCATCAAACAAGATGGCGAGGAACTGCCCATCGTGCTAGTGGACACTGCCGGTCTTCGCCGCAAAGGGCAGATCTCTTCGGTCGTGGAGTTCTTCAGCGCAAATCGTACCGAACAGGCCATCCGCAATAGCGACTTGGTGCTCTTCATCCTGGACTCGCTGGATGTATGCACCACTCAGGAACGTCGCATCGGACGGCTCATCGCCGAAGCGAGACGCCCCTGCATCATGCTTGCCAACAAATGGGACCTCATTACCCAGGCGGGACACGACCGCATCGACCTCTTCACCGACCATGTGCGGGATTGCATGCCATTCATGCGTCATGCGCCAATCCTCCAGATTTCAGCCGCCAACGGCTACAACTTCAAGCGCATTTTCGAACTCATCCGAACGGTCAAGGCGCAGACTCGCGTGATGGTGCCCACCGGAGTCTTCAATCAATTCCTGCAGGACACCCTCCAACGCAACCCGCCGACTTCCGTCGAAAACAAGCGCTTCAAGGTCTTCTACGGCACCATGACGCACAACCCGCCACCGAAGTTCGTGCTCTTTGTCAACGACCCCAAGCTCTGCCCGCAGAACTACCGCTCCTATCTCGAAAATCAGATCCGCGATGCTTTCTTCCCCGAAGCAGGCCTGCCCATCTTCCTCGAACTTCGCAAACGCGAGACTCCCAATGACAACACCGGTGCCCGCGCCGCCGCCCGCGGTGTCGCCTTCCAGCGTGGCAAAAACAACTTCCATCGAGGCTCATTCCCCAAACGATAGTGGGACCCTTGGGACTTTTGGGACTCTACCCTCTAACCTCTAACCTTTAACCTTTGGCTATATTCCCTGTGATGGCACTTAATTAAGCTGTTTCTTCAAGCTGCAGGGGTACGGGGGCGGCAGCTCCCGTAGGATTTGTAGAAATGCAATCAAGTGCGTTCTTGTGTATCTCTAACCTCTAGCCTCTAACCTCTACCCTCTAACCTTTTGCTCGTCCTCGCCTCCAAGTCTCCGCGACGGCGGCGTTTTCTGCAAGACGCCGGAGTCGCATTTGTCTGTGATCCGGCGACTTCACCAGAAGCCCCCTGGGACGGCACCACTCCCCCGCAGGAGTATGTTCGCTCACTGGCAATTGCCAAAGCCACCGAGGTGGCTCAGCGACATCCCCATGAACTGGTCCTCGCGGCTGACACCATCGTGGTGAAAGACCAGACCATCTTCGGAAAACCCCATGACCTGGCGGATGCCAAGGCGATGCTCCGAAATTTCTCCGGCTCCAGCAACCAGGTCCTCACCGGTGTCGCCTTTTTCCGTGACCACCGAATCCAACGCAGCTGGGTTGCCACTTCCGTCGTGCGGTTCCGGTCGCTCTCCGACACGGACATCGATCAATACTGCAAATTGGTCAATG
>JAFXSU010000250.1 GCA_017525435.1 Victivallales bacterium | reverse complement strand
GATCTACTTGAAGCACAAGCCAGATTTCACCCTATCCAAACTGCGGAATCTGTCGAGGCATTCTGACTTTAAGCCTTAAGCCTTAAGCTTTAAGCAAAAAGTTTAACTAGGCACCCTCTTGGGGGACATAGCGAAACAGAAAAAACTTTCGTCACGCAAAAACTCGTGCATGGGAGATACCCTTTCGTTTTTCCCTAACCTTGCCACCACTCATTTCTATCCGTGTGATTCGGCACACGGCTTTTTCGTATCTCCCCCACGAAATCCCTGCTCGTTCGCGGAGTACCACTCCTGCATTCAAGGCGACAGACTGGATGAATGGAACGACTATCTGACATACGGTGGCATGCCTCTGGTTGTTCTGGAACGGAACGAGGCGAGGCGTCGGACCTACCTGAACAGCCTATACGAGGAGGTGTATCTGAAGGACCTCGTCGAGCGGAACGACATCCGCGACATTCCACTATTGGAGAATCTGCTGGATGTCCTAAGCTCTTCGGTTGGATCGCCGACGAATCCCACCAGACTTGCGAACGCCCTCAACTCGGCCAACAGGCAGAAGGACACGACAGCCAACACCGTCGAACAGTATATCCGCCACCTGATGCAGGCGTATCTTTCAGCAAGTCCAAGCGGTATGACGTGAAAGGGAAAAGTATCTGGAGACGCCGTACAAGCTTTACTCGGAGGACGTGGGGATTCGGAACGCGCGGCTGAACTGGCGGCAGCAGGAGAGGACGCACCTGATGGAAAACGTCATCTACAACGAGCTTTGCAAGAGTGGGATATGCCGTGGATGTGGGAGTCGTGAATGTGGAAAGCCGCAAGGGCGGCGTACGCGAAATGCGGCAGCACGAAATCGACTTCGTCGTCAACCAGGGCTTTGACAGAATCTACATCCAGTCCGCATTCGCGATGGAGACGGAGGATAAACGCAGCCAGGAACTTCTGCCTTTCCGCCATTGCCGTGACGCTTTCCGAAAGATCATCGTATCAGGCGACACAGAGAAGCTGTGGAAGGACGAGGAGGGATTCGTGCACGTCGGGGTCATCCCCTTCCTGCTGAATGCAGGGGAAGTCCTGGCACCCGCATAATGTTCAGATTTCTCCTATCAACTTCTTCAAACCATCCATCAACACCACCAAACATAAGAAGCCATAATGAAAACCAGAATCGATGAAGTCGTGACCGCCAGCAACCTGCGCTCGGCGGCGGGAAGTCGTTCTTATTCGCGCGGCGAGGAGTATTTTCAGGACGGCGCGGTGCATCATCTATACTGCGATGGCGAACAGCTGACGACGGATGTCCACGGGACGCACAGGTCAAGCCAGATGACGAGAGTTTTCGGTTCTTCATGGAATGGGAGGAGAAAGGGCAGAACTTCGGTTATGAGGTCATCTCAGACATTCTTTCAGGGCTTTCTGCCGAATCCAGGGAGAGGTGGGCTGTCAAGGCATTGGAGAAGTAGTATGACTATCCGCCCCTCAAGCTCGGAAACTACTACACGCACGACGAGGAGCGTTACTACATCGAAAGGCATCTTCTAGCCTGGGCGGACGAGCACAAGGACGATAAACTGAAGCTGGACATTCTGGAGAAGAGCATGCATACATCCAGCGATGTGGTTGAACTTTCCAGAGAATACCGCCGTCAACGGATGCAGGAGAAAATCCTCCCGTTACTCATGAATGAAGGCGCACAAGGAGCTTGGACGGGACAGGGCAATCACCGACCTGCTCACGGAGGAGCTCCAGAAGTCAGGCGGCGATGAGCAGGCACTCAAACTGGCCTTGCCGCAGGTCAACCACGCCGACGTCAACGTTGTACCCGCGTATCCTGAGTTCGTTGTAGATGACGTTCTACATCAGGTGCGTCTCCGCGAACTGCCGGAAGTTCAGCAGCGCAAAAATGGGACACGAAACCCCTTTGCTTTTTTATCTACGGCAGAAACGTGGCAGATCATTTTGTGACAGCCACTGCTCTGCCAGGCGAAGAGTATTGAGCCAGTCGGCCTTGACGATGAATTCGTGAGAGGAGTGTGGGCACTGGTATCCGCAGGAAAGATTGACACCGCAGATGTCTCTTGCCAGAACGGCTATGTCCGTACGTGAACGTCGGTCAGGCTCAGAAAAGCCAGTCATTTGCTCCACATATTGACGGAATTCATCCGTTCCGGTGTTGTAGCATTTGTAGTCGGAGCGTCCCTTGCGGTCAAATTCCACCATAAACTGATGCCTGCCCTGCAATTCATCGCAGAGGTTCGGATTATTGAGCACGATGTTTTCCGCACCAAGGCAGCCGCATTCCTCGTCATCCGTGATGAGAATGCCGTGACCCAGTTGCCTCAATTCCCAGATGATGGCGCATCCCGCACGGTCGTCCGCGCCGAGGACATGTCCCGGATTTCGGATGATTTCATCGTCTTCGTGCAGCTTCGGCAGGGATTCATCGTTGCCGAATACATCGGCGTGCGCCACCATCAGAACGGGGGCGGGACGAGTGGAGGGAATGTAGAGATAGCCGGAGTCAAAAACGTCTTTTCCCACAACCGCGCCAGGCAGATGGGAAAATCTTTCAAACACAGCCGCCGAGGAATGTGGCAGACATAGGAATTCCCTCAATGTGTCAAGTGATGTCCTTTGTTTTTCCATAAGATGCGATGTTCTCCTTTGGTTGATAAAAAGAGCCGGAAATCAGGCAGGGATTAGCCCATGTGATTTCCGGCCGAAAAAACGCACCGCCATAAAAGGCTTAAGTTCCAAGATGTAAATGATATGTCCGTAAACGTGTCCCTAGGGACATTATCTCTTAATTCTTAATTGCACTGTCGTTCATCGTATTCATTATCATCTTGTTAGCGAGCCATTCCTTCCGGAAGACTCTCAGCCTGGAGTTGGCCGTGCGTTTTTTCAATGGTCCGACAACCGCGTTTGCGCTGTTGTCGAACCCAAGTGCCTAGTTGTGCCTACTTGCGTCCAAGCGGTGATTCAAAATCGATTTTTGTGGTTGCGTTGTATGCATCCAGTTCATCCTGGATGCTGTTGCATTCCTGCTGAAGTTTTTCGCGCATTTCGTAAATTTGCGCGGCGGTGAACACCACAGAGCGCTTGAATTCCTTGTAGTTCGATTCGCCAATGGCTTGGAAGTCCGAAGTCTCATCGGTTCGGATGTCCTCAAGTCGTTTCAGCTCATTCTTAAGTTCCTCGAAGCGGTAGATTCTCTCGAGGTTGCCTGCATTTGCCAAGCCAATCTTGGTCTTCAACTCGACAAGTTTTTCGCGGTAGAGCTGAACCTTCTTGTAGGTTTCAGCCACGTCAATGACACGCGAAACATCTTCGCGTTTGCTGTTTTCCCGCGCAATCATCGTCCAGTTTTGGGAAAGTTCCCCGGCAAGTCGGTTCTTTTCCTTCAGCGCCTGTGCCAGACTCATCATCATCTTTTTTCTCCCTTGTGTTCCGATTCTTCTATCTTATTGACAAATTGATTCATAGTCGCGCAGGCCATTCCAGCCGCTGACATTTGGTGTTCATGTATTATACACAGAGACAATGGCAAACCTTTCACTATCCTGAATCCGTGAATTTTACTCTGTGCTGGCGGGACGCCAGCACAACGCATCTTCTGTCGGCGAGGCCGGCATTACATCCACCCCAAATTCACGGATTCAGGACTATTTCTTTCATTTTTCAATGTCTATGATTTCTTCACGCCGCTCTGTTTCCGTTATAAAACGACCTTTATTGAAACCGGTGATGTACGTCTTGTAGTAGATGAATATTGCCTCGTTCGGGGCAAGCCGGGTGGCATCCCCATGTTTTTCGTGTTCTGCTGCTATCCCGCCGATCTCTGTGGCCGGATTGCCGCGGTATGGGCGCGCATATTTCGGCAGTGGAGTGCCTTCCAAACCGAGCAGTTCCGACTCTTTCCGCGAGTCTGTCCTGAAGACAAGCCTTTCGTCCAGGCTTGTCAGGATTTTTGACGTGAGGACATCGGAGCGGATACGGGTGGTGGTACAGATGACATAGAAGCCGACCGCGCGGGCACGGGCAAGGAGCTTTACCAGAAGCCGTTCCGTACTGCCGCCATCTGCCTCCATCAGTTCGCCAAGTTCATGGATGATGAACAGGATGCGCGGCATGGCGGCGCCGGCGTGCTTTTTGTTGTAGTCTTTGATGTTTGCGCATTCGACTTTGGAAAGCACTTCATACCGCCTTTTCAATTCCTCGTTTGCCCATTCCAGCTCCTGGATTGCCTCTGGCACTGACGACGTAAGAAGCCGATGGCGTCCGGAAACCGGGTGGAAATTGAATATCGGGGTTGCACCATCAAAGACCGAGAGCTGGAGTTCGCTCGCATTGGTGTTTTTCTCCAGTTCTTCAACCATCGCAAGCAGACACTTCGTCAGGCTCTTTTCCTCCTTTCCGGCCAAAAGCAGATTCTTTATGTGGCATCTGACGAATGGCAGCACGTATTTTGCCTTGTCTTCCTGTTCATCCATAGTTGTTCTCCCCGGTTAGCGCCCACTGACAGCCATCCAGTGCCTCCCGACAGCAGTATTTTGCAAGTTCTGGCCTTGTGGTGAGCAGGGAGACATAAACCATCCCGTCAATATCGGCAGAACCGAGGTGTTTTTCGTATTCGGGATGCCGTAGGAGAAGCAGTTCCCATTCGGCAGCGTCAAGGTCTGCCCAAGGCATGTTATCTTCCCGCCCCAGGTTGGATTTCAGTTGTTCAAGAAAGGCTTCAACGCCTTTTTCCGGCGTTTCCTTCCGGCATTCAATAACAATCGGAAGCATGTTTTCCCTTTAGTCTATGAGTTAAATTGTGTTGGATTGATTTGCTTGTTACCAATTGTTCGTTAAAGTTGCTGTGAAACATTATCCCCGCAATGAAGCTTCAGTACCAAGCAAAGCCTTGATTTTGTCAAGAATGTCATCGGGCAGGACATGGCTGCTGTCACTAGGATAGATTTCATTCAGAACACTTATTTGCCTGGCAGTCTTTGCGCGGTCCAGAGTTGTCAGTTTCTCAAGAAGCCAATCAAGAATGAGTGGATACCCATAATCGACGGCTTTGCAGATGGCCTCCGCCAGCTTGTCAAATGGATTTTTATCTCGTAAAACCAAGGCATCAAGGACGCAGACAGCACGCTGCTCAAACAGTTCACGCCGTCCAATGCATTCGCGACGGCAGTTGTGCGAACCCCACTCGACAACATACGTGCCATAGTGGTGTTCTGTCTTGTCCTGGGTTTCAATCAAAGCAGGTGTTTCATCCAGAAAATCGTTTATGGCGTATATGTCCAGATTGCTGCAGGCGTCAAGGAACTCGCATTCATCATCATTCAACTCTTCCCAGAAGTTGGCTGCATGCAGCATGTGGTATTTCTGCGCTGAATGTTCCAGGAGGAGTTCTCGCATATGAAAATATCGCAGTCCCTTGCGTCGGATCACTTCTTCCGTCGCTTCTTCTGGACGCTCCCGCCATTCAAGGAGGGCGTCTCGCCAATTATCATAAATCAAATCAAAGAGCGACCCTTGCCAGGCTTCGTGCGGAAGATTCACTTCCGCCCCATGCTCAAGGAGTAGTCTGGGGATCTTCGTGTCGGGACACAGGTAAAAAGCATCATACAAGG
>JAFXSU010000249.1 GCA_017525435.1 Victivallales bacterium | reverse complement strand
TTTAACCTACTCCAAGGCAATTGCAGCGATGCCACGCGGCGGGATGGTCGGCAAGGATACTATAATCTCCTCTGCGTCTTTCGGGAAATGCGCCACTACAATTGATTCGCACTCCGGTGCAAGAAAACGCACTGTGGTTCCTCGGGGCTTGCGGATGGCGACCTGCAGTCCGTCGGTTTCCTCCAAAAAGTCGTTGAGAAGAACGGCCAGAGCAGTACGACCTTCGTTATCCACGCGTGCCACTGTGGAGAATGGCTGTGCGGAGAGCATCTTGACGGGCAACGGCGCAGTTGCAGTGGCATCAATGGCATCGCGGAGCATCGCAAGACGTGCGCCGGTGGCATATTCCCAAAGCCCCACTCCGCCAACTACGAGGACAAATCCGCCGAAGCGCGTTGGCACCCGCACCACGGCAGGCCTGCCCAGCCCCACGGGTTCCGCATCCGCCTGGACCGAATTGAAATGTCGCCCAATTCGACTGAAGACCTGAACGCCCGGAAGCCTCTCGTCCTGCACATCAATGGCCTGCATCGGGGTAAAGTTCCAGCAGGTCATGCCATTCGGCAGTTCCTCCAGGATGCCCGCACCAGGTTCCATTGGACGCACTGGAGTCACCGCCCAGTCGGGCAGACGCTCGTTGAGGCGTTCCAGCACCAGTGTGTCCACCACCACGCGTCCAGCGAGCATCGCCTGAAGTTCCGCATCGGTATATCCGCCAATCTGCCGCTCGGTAAGGACGCCGATGCGCACATCGGTCGCGCCGTCAGGTGCGGTCACGGGGACGCCCATCCGCCAGAGTTGCGCAAGCTGGTTCCACATTCCGTAGCACCGCCAGTCGTCGGTAGTGCGTCCGCAATTCGGCATGTTCGCTTGGCTGGGACCGAGCAGTTGCGTGAGACCG
Source organism: Victivallales bacterium (assembly GCA_017525435.1). Taxonomy (GTDB): domain Bacteria; phylum Verrucomicrobiota; class Lentisphaeria; order Oligosphaerales; family Oligosphaeraceae; genus RGIG1601. The sequence continues at coordinate 3,869 of JAFXSU010000249.1, read as the reverse complement.
GAATTCACGGTTCCGGGCAGACGGTCGGCCAGCGCCTCGAAGAATGGCCGCCAGGTTGCACAGGTCTTCGCGAAGTGCTCGTAATTCTCCTGCGGTTCGGGATTCTCGGGGTCTTGCCAATAGAAGGTCAGAGAGTTGCAGCCGCAGCCCAACATCAACGCACACTCGGTCATCATCTGGTGCGCGGACTTGAGCTGGCCGGTGTGCGGATAGTTCTCCGCTTCGTAGCAAATCTGTTCCATCTTCGGATATTGTACCGCGCGGGCACTGGCCACCAGACTCTCAAAGGCCTTGCCCAGAAGACATTTTATCTCGACATCCTCGAAATAATATCCGCCGCCGGGACGGATGTGAACCCCGCATCCGCGCGGACCGGACATCGCTTCGTAAACCGGCGAGTAGTCCAGCCCGTTGTAAGTATGGGTCTGCATCGTGGTCTGCCAGCCCAGCCGACACTCCGGCATCACCTCGTCCACTGCACGGCGGTATTCTTTCATCACCAACGCGTTGTTGTAGGCATGGAACTGGCACCACTGGGCGCGGACCGGCTCGAAGTCGCCAGTCTGGTCATAGAGGTGGTGCGCCAGTTCCTCGCGTGTCCAGTGCCCTCCGCAGTACTCGTTGAAGAGCCTGAGGCATCGCGGACAGAAACATCCCTCTGGCTTGCAGACGCCCATCCGCAGGTCGTCGTCCACCCAGAAGGAGGATGGCATCATCGCGGTCAGCGTGGCCTTGGTGCGTTCGTAGGTATATTTCAGCACATTCGGCGAAGTCGGGCAGAGGAGCCCCTCCATCGCCCTGCCCTGCGCATCCACCTGCCAGTCGTCCTTGGTCAGCGTCGGCTCGGTCTCCGGTGAAAGCGGTCCGACGCAGTGCCCAAGCGTCGGACACCGCTGGAAGCCCATCTGGATGCCGGCAGCCTCGCATTCCCTGCGGAAGTCATCGTATTCGGCATTCAGCGGTGCCTCGGCCGACAACGATGGGAAGGCGGCAGGAGCCACCAGGTCCATCCAGAATTCATCACAGGAGCCTGGGTGTTTTTGGCAGGCGGCCAGCACTCTACGCATGAACGGCAGGTGCGGACCATGAACTCCACACATCTGGCGAAGGATTAAAAAGGGGTAGTCGCGTTTCATTTCAGCAACTCGGGATAATTGGCTTGAACAAAGTCCCGCAGCCACGCCAGGGCTTCGGCGTGGTTGGCGAAGGGTTCCTCTAGCTCGTGGTCAAAGGCACTCTGCAGGATTGGCTTGAAGGCAGGACACGGTGCAATGCCCAATGCGATGAGGTCACGCCCCTGTATGGTCGGAGTGGGCTGCGGAGGACGAGCCATCTCCTCCTCCCAGAGTTCGTGGAGCCAGGCGTGAAGCGAGAGGTCGCCGAAGGACGCCAGGCTGTCCAGCCGAACGAGTTCCAGTAATAGCGGGAAACGCATGTCCTGAAGGTGCTTCCTCCGCGTGGCGATTCGTGCCTCGCGCATCGCGGTGAGGCTCATGTGCTGTCGAACCAGGAAGACCGCCGTCTCGGTGACTTCGCTGGGCAGCCGCAGCCTCCGCAGGATGACCTCGGCCAGCTCCGCGCCAACCACGTCATGACCGTTGAAGCGCCAGCGTCCCTTGTCGAAACGGCAGACGGGCGGCTTGCCGACATCGTGCAGCAGTGCACCCCAGGCCAGTGCGCGAAGTTCCTGCGCCGAAGCGCGCTGGAGTTCGCCCGACGCATTGAAGCGCGGAGCCTCAGCGGGGCAGGACTGGCAGCGACATACCGTCTCGTCCAGAAAGCCCTGCAATTTCAGCTGGTGATTCCAGACATCGCCCTCCGGATGGAACTGCGGTGGTTGCTCCACGCCGTGGAACACAGCCAGCTCCGGCAGGATGCTCGCCAGAAGCCCCGACGAATCCAGCAATTCCAGCGCACGACTGCCATGTCCGCACAGGAGCATCTTCTCCAGTTCGCCGGCGATACGCTCCACGGAAACCACGCCCACAACCTGTCCAGAATACGACTTCACAGCCGCCCAGGTCGCCGGTTCAATCTCGAAACCCAACGTGGCCGCGAAGCGCACCGCCCTCACCACACGCAATTTGTCTTCCTCGAAACGTCGTTCGGGTTCGCCGACCGCACGCAGCACGCCGGCCTTCAGGTCCGCCACGCCACCCACGAAATCGTGGACGACACCCGCAATCGGGTCGCCGAGCAACGCATTGCAGGTGAAGTCCCGACGTCGGACATCTTCGGCCATATCGACGAAGCGGATTGCATCCGGATGCCGGCCGTCAGTGTAAGTGACATCGCCGCGGAAAGTCGCAACCTCGTAGTTCTCATGGTCTTCACCGACCACGGTAATGATTCCGAACTGCTTGCCAACCGCATAGGTATGGGGGAAAAGCTCTTCGACTTGCTCCGGCCGAGCGGAAGTCGCAATATCCCAGTCGTGCGGTTGGCGCCCCAAAAACGTGTCACGCACGCATCCGCCCGCAAACACCGCCTGAAATCCATGTTCCTGAAGCACTTGTATAATTCTCAGCGCATCGGGAGGACAATGCGGAAAGGGTACAGGGTACAGGGTACAAGGTACAGAAGGAGGAGACTTTATAGAATCATGAGATGGAACAGAAGATTTCAAAATGCCGACAAAAGAAGGAGCAGGTCTAACCCCACGTATTTGGGAGAATGATTCAGGAAAAAAACGGGAACAGGTGGGCAGGTAAAAAAGAATAAACTACAGGGTAAAGGCAATTTTGTCGCATGCAAAACTGCGGAAAAATCATCAGAAAACTAAGATTCCGATTCCTTTATTTCAGAGTTAATTGAAATGTGGCTTTGCGTTTTTATTTTAGTGCTTCACAGTTGACAACAAACATGAGATTTTTCACATTCTACATCGGGGAAACAATCATGACAGCCAAAAACAATCCGTTAATGGATAAAAGCAAAGCTTTTGCCATACAAATCGTGGAACTTTCGCGCTATCTGAGCAGCGAGAAAAAGGATTTCACCCTGTCTCGCCAGATTCTACGAAGTGGCACAAGTATCGGGGCAAATCTGGCGGAATCCAAAGGCGTACAGAGTCTTGCAGACTTCATCAGCAAACAGACAATTGCTTTGAAAGAAGCATACGAGACACGCTATTGGCTCGAACTTCTATTGGAAGCCAGAATGATTCATCAGCCCTGGCATGACCAAGCGCAAAAAATGCTATCCGAGATCATTGCCATGCTAAATGCGAGCATCATGACTGCCAAACGCAATCTTGCAACATCGACTGCCCCCATACAGGACAAGACCCCACCTGACCAAAGCAACAATGCCAAGTGAACCACATCCAGGTTCAAGCAGAAAACCTGTACCCTGTACCTTGTACCCTTCTTTAGCACCAAATGGTTGGGATCGGTGCTTCGCGACGGCCATAGGTCAGGAAGATGTCGTCACGGGCGAGGGCATGCAGGACTCCGCGTGCGGTCTGCTCGGCGATATCGTAGGTATTGCAATCCCCGCTGACATGCGCAAGCACGACATTGCGGGTGTTGCGCGTGACCACCGCCGGCAGAAGTTTCGCGCTGTCCACATTGGAGAGATGTCCATTCGGCCCCAAGATGCGAGTCTTCAACGACCAGGGACGGGAACTGGCAGCAAGCATGTTGATGTCGTAGTTGCTCTCCAGTACCAGCGTATTGCAGTCCCGCAACTGGAAGTGAGTCATCTGGTTGGCCTGCCCCAAGTCGGTCGCCACGCCGATTTTCGTGGATTCACGCTCAAGGACATAGCCCACCGTGTCCACGGCATCATGGGAAACTGGAAAAGCGCGGACATTGAAGCCGGAGAGCGGGAAGTCATTGCATGCCGCGATCATGGTCATCACGCCAAAC
>JAFXSU010000248.1 GCA_017525435.1 Victivallales bacterium | reverse complement strand
GGTTCGGGCTAGTTGCCCAGGTCGAGATCAAGCAGGCCGCTCTTGACTTTGCGCTCCAGATTCAACCACAGCACTTCATCCGGATTGTCGCCTGCCACCACATACTTGCGTGTCTTGAGGGCACTCTCCTCAAAGACCTCGTAGTAGCTGTAAAGCATATACGGTTTGGGCGATGCCTGATAACACTGCAGTTGACCGCGGAAACGCCCACTCTCGGCCTCTGCGGCAGTGACCACGCGGTCCATGTAGCGCTGGGCGTCGTTGCTGATGAGCCTCACCTGCGTCTCCGAGGTAATGCGGGTCTGCGTGCTGTAAGTCTGTGCGTTTTGTATGATGGTGCCACGATCAATGGAGGCCGAGGTCACCGCATCAAAGGCCTCGCCCACGCCGAAGGGCGGATGGATGCCGGAGAGCGCCACAAAGACCACCTCGATGCCCAACTCATAGTCATCGGCCGCCTTCTGAACCTTTGCCTTCATCTTCTGCATTGCCTCGCCACGTCCGCTGCCCAGCAGGTCGTTCCAGTCCGTATGGATGAAATACTCCAGCAACTCTCGTTGGGCCAGGTTCTTCAGAATGCGGTCCGCATTCTTGTTGGCATACGAGTATTTATACAAATCCTTGATTCGGAAGAATACCGGAATATGGGCGCTAAACAGCCCGACGCCCTGCTGTCCTTGCGAAGCATTCGTGCCCAGCTGGACATCCACGGAAACACGCTCGACAGTCTTGGCACCGACCAGGAAGTTGGACTCATTGGGGTGCTCTTTGTCCAGCTTCCACAGAATCACGGCTTCACTCTCGCCCTCGTCGTCGCGAATCTGCTGTTCTTCCTCATGGTGGTCGGGATCGCGGCGACGACGCTCGCGGGCATCTTCGCCAATCTTGCCGACCTCTACCTCCTGCTTGTCACCAGCCTCCAACGAAAGCTGTTGCACCTTCGTGGACGGGAAACGATAGATGCTCTCAAACGGATAAGGAAGCTTGTAATAGACGCCTGGACCAAGCGGCGTCTGTGAAAGCACTTTCCCAAAGCGCTGCCGCAAAGCGGTTTCCGATGGTTGAACCACAACAATACAGGTCAGCAGCCACATGGCGGCCACCATCACCATGAACAACGGCACGATGGTGCGCTCCAGGAAATGATAGAACCACGCATCCGAAACATGGAAGCCGAACTGATAGTCCAGCGAGGCGGCGACATTGCGCGCGACACTGCCTGGCTCGGTGAAAAGCGCCAGGAGACGCGACTCCGGCAACGGGCGTTCCTCCTCGTTGGGCATCCGCGGACGATAGAACTCAATCACAAAACTCAAAATGAGTTCAACTGCCAACACTCCCAAAATGACTAGACCGAACTTGGTCATGTTCTGGTCAATGGTGTTAGTCAACTTGCGGAAATGCTCGCAGAAGAATACCAGACTGCTAGCGAGAAAAAGCACTCCCGTCAGAAATTGCCAAGCTGCGGCAGGGCGTACCCAACGGCAACCCTCCTCACGAGATACACCGATAAAATAGGAACCCGACACCAATGTGGCAATGCAGATGCAGAACGAGAGAATTGCCATCGGCAGTGGATTCGGCGCCAGTTCGTTGACTGCCAAAGCACGATACTTTAGCCAGCACCGCAACACATACAATCCCAGAACAAGTCCCAAAAGGATGGTCGCTGTCGGAATGAAATATTTGGTATATTGGAGATTGGTACGGCTTGCCAGTCGCACTGCCTCGTCCGCATCTCCAAACATCTCGGTCTTGCCGTGCTGGCGGTGATATTCCACGGCATCTCGTTCTTCCTGCTTTTGACGACGTTCAAAGGCAGTCCGCCCTACCGCCAGCACCCCCAGCAGGATGGTCACCACCGCGGCCGTGTTCGCAGGAACCATGCTAAGGCAGTTGCCATTGCTGTAAATGAAAATCCCCACCAACAGGAACACCAGGTTCAAGGCAGAGACGCACAAAGTTAAATTGCGTGGACGATAACTGACTTCGTTCATGGCAGTTGTGAAAAGAAAGCCTTTGTTCCGCATGAAGCGGAAACACTCGGTTTGTCAAGGGAAAATGGTTCGTTTTACGGCTGAGATGGGAAAACAGCCAGGCAGTTAAAGTACAGAAATATACTTCATTTTTCGCCAACGGCTTGCAGTAATGAGTGTTCTTTTTGCCGTTTTTGCATTTTTATGGGTAAAAATATGCTATTTGGACAAAAAGATACCACCACTATTAATTTGACACGGGGAAAAATAACGCGGTTCCCAAAATGGAAGAGGTAATTGTAAAACTACCGTCCAACCGCCGAAGTGCCGCAAGCGAAGATGGGGAGCACAGAGGCATCACTTGGCCAAGTGCTCGACCAATTCGTCCAGCCCTCGCATCATGTATGTCGGACGGTAGGCAAAATGCACCAGGTCGGCTTCAGAAGTGACTCCAGAAAGGACCAGCACGGTATCCAAATCGGCCTCAATGCCGGCGATGACATCCGTGTCCATGCGATCACCAATCATCACCGTCTCATGCACATCCGCCTTGATACGATGAAGACCGTGGCGCATCATCAGTGGATTCGGCTTGCCGATAAAATATGCCTTAGAACCTGTCGCCAATTCAATTGGCGCAATAAGCGCCCCCGTTGCCGGAACAATACCCTGCTCCTTTGGCCCTGTCATATCCGGGTTGGTGCCAATCAAGCGTGCCCCTTTGTTCAGAATAAGCCATACCGCTTTTTCAATGCGCTCATAATTATAGGTACGTGTCTCGCCCATCACCACATAGTCAGGATCGGTGTCGCTCATCGTCAAACCGGCTTCGTATAAAGCGTTATAAAGTCCAGCTTCGCCAATTGCATAGCACCTCGCACCAGGCCTCTGCTTGGCCAGAAAGGAAGCTGTTGCCTGAGCGGAAGTATAGAAATGCGAGGAATCTACAGTCACTCCCATGTCCGACAATTTGACGGACAATTCGCGCGGAGTATGTTCGCTGGAGTTGGTCAGGAAAAGATAATGCTTGCCATGTTCCTCCATCCACTTCACAAATTCCACTGTGCCAGGCAGAACGCGATTGCCATGATACACCACGCCATCCATATCACTGATGAAGGCAGCTTTGTCTTTGAGTGGGAAATGTTCCATCGTCGTCGCTCCAAATTTGTTATTGCCGGTTCTCCAACTCTTCCGGATTACTCCGGATCCTCCGGATACCCCGCCCCCGTACGGGAAAGGCCCCCGGATCCCTTTCGGGGACCCGGGGGCCATGAGGAGACGGTTCGCGCCGCGCTGCTTTCCCGCGCTCTTGAACGCAGTATCATCGCCGCAGGGGGCCTTAACGGCCGTGTTCGGGATGGGAACGGGTGTCACACCCCCGCCGGAGGCATGAACCAAAGGGGGGGCTCGGGACAGGGTCTCCGCCAGGTGCTCTCCTCAGTCGTCCTTTCGC
>JAFXSU010000247.1 GCA_017525435.1 Victivallales bacterium | reverse complement strand
GTTGGACGCCATCATTTCGCTGGCCGCCATGGCCTCAAATGTCTATGTTCAGGACCTCTCGAACAGCGTGGACGAGACGCGGGCGACCATCACTACTGGTGTTTCCGTCAACCACTTGGTCTCTATTCTCATCGCGCTCTTTGGCGGCTGGATCTGGTATAAACTGGGAATCGAGACGCTCTTCGTGCTCTCGGCATTGCTGGGCTTGTGCAATAGTGCCTACGCCGCGACTATCAAAAGTCCCGTCAAGGCAAATGCAATCCAATAGATTATAGTGCTTCCAGGTCTTTGTTTGGGAGCCAGCCGGTGAAATGGTTGGGCAGTTCGATTTCGAGCCAGTCGCCGCGTCGGCGCAATATGGTGACCTCGGTGCCGGCGTGGATGGGAGTGTCGAAGGCCGGCGCATAGGAATTTCCGTCGCCGATGCGTGGCTGTGCCTCAGGCACCATGATGACGGCGGGGTGCGCGTGGCGGAACGAATATGCGGAAGTCAGGACGGAGCCGCCGAAGGCGAGGGTGCCTAGCAGGAGGACGATCGCGGTGGCTTTCAGCCAGGTCGGGCGGCGCCAAAGGAGCGCCAGTGCCGCTGCCCAGAATGAGGCGTTGAGGAGAATGGCCGCCCAGAGGCGGAAGTGAAACGTGAGGTCGTAGTGCCAGAAACAGAGCGTCTGAAGAACGCCAGAGGCCTCCGGCTCCTCAAAGTGGTCCTGCCGTTTGGAGCGGACATACTGGAGGTTCGCCTGAAGCTGGCGGTTGTGCGGCAGGAAATACTGTGCACGGTGGTAGTTGAGGATGGCGTGCGGAATGTCGTCGAGCTGGGCATAGGTGTTGCCGAGGTTGTAGTAGATTTGGCCGTTCTCGTAGCACGCCAAGGCGTCCTCATAGCGTATTTGAGAGGCTTTCCAGAGTTCCCGAGCGTCGTCGGGAGAGGTCTGGGCGGCTTCCAGCGCATCGCGTCCGTTGTTGTATGCCTGATGGAGGAATTTTTCCGCGAGGCTGGCATCCGTGATGCTGGCGGCCAGGCAGAGCAAGATGACTAGGATAGAGCGTATCATATTTCCTTAGAATGGCTTGATGGCGTCCTTCAGATGGGCTTTGGCTGCGGTCAGGTCGAAGGTCACGGCGGCGTATTGGGCTGCCTCGCAGTCGGCGAAGATTTGTCGGAAGGGCGCGATTTGGTCGGAGGTGAAGCCGTTGCGAAGGGCGGCGGCCTCTGCGTCCGCATAAGTGACAGCACCTGGTGGGAGTTTGAAGCGCGTGGCGAAGAAGGTCTGGAGCGCAGTGGAGAACTTGGCACCGCATTGCGGGTCACTGTCGTTCAAGTGCTCAATGGTGCGAAGCAGAACGCCCTTGGCACCCTTGACCGCGCGGGCGGCACCGGTAGCGTTGCGTCGCCTGGACAGCAGGACAAACATGGCGCAGACGAGCCAAAATGCGGGTGGGATGGCGAGGCAGAGCAACGGAACGAAGAAATGTAGGCGTTTTGAGAAAGGGGCCACCCGGGGACCAGTATACCATAGTTCCTCTTTCGAGAAGTCGGGCTCCAGGCCTGAGTTGCTGCGGATGTTGATGGTGGTGACGGATGGCTGGGCTGCGGTGGGGGCGGCGCCCTGCGCGTCCTCCAGGGTGATTTGGCGGGCGGCGGTGACCTTGATGGGAATGGGCTGGGTGGTGGCGGTGCGGTATTCGCGTGCCTTGGGGTCGAAGTAGGAAAAGGGGATTGGCGGTATGGTGAGGTCGCCGGGGGTGGTGGCGCGGAGGGTGCGCTGGAAAACCGTCTGACCATCCTTTTCAAGCGCGGGGTCATCTCCAGAGACCTTGAAGTGGTTGGCAAGTTCGGGAATCTTGGCGAAGTCGGGAAGTTTCGCGTCCGCGAGATTGGGTGCGCCGGAGAGTGCGAGGTCGAGCAGGACCGGCTCGCCGACGGTTGCCTCGCTGGTGGAGATGTTCGCCTTTACACGCAACTGGCCGACGATGCCAGTGAAGTCGGTGGGCTGTCCCTCGGTGGGGAGGGGCTGGACCTCCAGAGTGATTTCATCGCAGGCGACGGTGATGGTTTTGTAGTTTCTGCCCATTCCTAAGGGATTGCCGCCGAGGAAGTCGTCGATTAAGTCGTCGTCGAGGAAGCTGCCGGGGAATCCGTGCCGCCGACGGCTGCGTTGCTGGTCAGGGATCTGATAGGTCATCACGGCGGAGGGCAGGGTGATGGTTCCCTCATGCTTGGGAATGAGCTGGAGTTCAAGGTGGATAACTCTGCAAGTTATGCCATTGAGGATATCTTGGCGGATTTCCTGTGTTGGTTCTCCTTGTTGGGTAAAATGCTCGCTTAGAAAATCGTGGGGAAGCCGTATCTCCGGCGGGTATCTGAGAGCAAGACGGTCAGGAAAGATAAGATCGTAGCTCAGCGTGACCATGTAGCCTAACATCGCCTGCTCCGAAGAGAATTTTGCGGTCAATTTCGCGGAGTTTCCGGCGGAGGTATCCGCCTTGCCGACGGTGATGGTGATGGGGTCGGTCTGGAATTTCTCACCGTCCACCATAAGTTCTAGTGAGGGAATCTGATGCTGTCCCTCGAATTTCGGCTTGAATTGATATTGAAAAATAAGTATAGTTTGATTGATTTCAGTCCTTTTCCAATTGTCGAAAGACTGCTCCCTCTTGAATTGTATACTAGGTGAAGCATTGGGGTTTAGCACGGTGAACGGGAGGTTCTCCGGGAACTTTGGCGGAGTCACCTTCGGAGTGTCTTTTGCATCCTCTGCCACGACAATGATTGCATAGACGAAGGGCTCGTTGAGCGTGACTTGGTTTGCGGAAACCTGCGTCTGCACGGTCGTCACCGCCCAAACATTCAGGAGGCTGAGGAAAAATAGAATGAGAAATCCAAAACGACGCATCATTGAAAAGCGAACTAAATTGCTAATTGCTAATTACTAATTGCTAATTTACCAGTCTTTGTCCACGGGGTTCTGGCGGGATTGGCGAGCACGTTGCATCATTCGACGCTGTTTCTCGGCATTGATGATCTGCTGGAGTTCCTGTTCCAAAGGCTGCGCCTGCTCCTGCGGCGGCTGTTCGGTGTCCTCTGCTTTGACCGCCTGTGCGGCTTTTTGTTCCTGAGACTGGGACTCTTGGGACTGCTGGGACTTTTGGGACTCTTGGGACTCTTGGGACTCTTGGGACTCTTGGGACTCTTGGGACTGCTGGTTCTGCTGGTTCTGTTGAGATTGCTGGTTCTGTTGAGATTGCTGGTTCTGTTGATCTTGTTGCCCTTGCTGAGATTGCTGCTGGTCCCGCTTGTCCTGCTGGTCCCGCTTGTCCTGCTGGTCCCGCTTGTCCTGCTGATCTTGCTGGTTCTGCTGATCTTGCTG
>JAFXSU010000246.1 GCA_017525435.1 Victivallales bacterium | reverse complement strand
GCACCAGAATCTGATCCGCTCCAGCCACCATGCTCAATCGGTGCGAGACGATGATCAGCGTGCGTCCACGGGCGATTGCGCCGAGGTTTTTAAGCACTTCCGCCTCGCTCTCCGGGTCAAGTGCGCTGGTCGCCTCGTCCAGAATCAGCAACGGCGGGTTGTTGAGAAGCGCACGTGCGATGGCAAGGCGCTGGCGTTGACCGCCAGAGAGATTCGAGGCCCCTTCTTCCAAGATGGTATCGTAGCCTTGCGGAAGCTTCTGGATGAACTCGTGCGCCCCCGCCAGCGCGGCGGCACGGAGCATCTCTTCGGCAGTGGCGGACGGCCTTGCCAGACAGATGTTCTCGCGCACTGTCCCCTGGAAGAAGTGGTTCTCCTGAAGCACTACGCCGATGGAGGAACGCAGATGGGACTTCTCAATTTCGCGCAGGTCAATGCCGTCCAATTTCACCAATCCATTGGTGGGGGAATGAAGCCCTTGGAGCAATTTGGTCAACGTGGTCTTGCCGGATCCGGAGCGCCCCACGATGCCCAACACCTTGCCGGGTGGCAAGGTAAGGCTCAGATTCTCAAGTGCGGGAGGCAATTCCGGTCGATACCGGAAAGTCACATTCTCGAACGTCACCGCACCATGCAAATTTGCATGGACACGTCCCGCATTGGGTTCGGCGGGCGTATTCATCACCACGCCGAGCATCCGCACCGAGAGTGCAGTCTGCTGGTATTCATGGATTAACGCAACCAGCCGCACCAACGGCGAGGTAACTCGGCCTGCCAGCATTTGGAAGGCAATCAACGCACCTACCGTAAGTTCACCACGGAAGACCATCAGCGCCCCCATCCAGATGATGGCAATGCCCATCGCCGCCTCCAGGCATTGGCTCAGCGTCCGTGCAGTCAGTGAAATCTTCCCCACCGAATAGTAGGCGTTCACCGCCGCCGCACTGCGACGCCCCCAGGTGCGCTCTTCCGATGGTTCCAAAGCCAGGCTCTTGACCGTCCGAATGCCATGGATGGCTTCCACCAGACGACTCTGGCGACGCCCTTCGGCGGTGTAAAGCGCATCCAACCGCCGCTGGAAAGGCTTGACCAGTGCGGCCACCACCAGCGCCATTGCGCCGGTGAAGGCGAGGACCACCAGCGTCAAGCGTGTGCTGTACAATAATAGGAATGGGAGGAAGAAGCCCAGGCTAGCCAGATCCAGCAGGGTAAAGAAGAGATTTCCCGAGAGGAATCCGCGAATCTTCTCGGCCTGCTGAATATGCTTGAGAATCACGCCGGAGGGCACTTGCTCAAAGAAACCAATCGGCAGATGAACTAGATGAGCGAAGGTCCGCGTGGCAGTCGCAATGTCGATCTTGTTGGTGGCGAAAAGCAGCAGATGCCCCTTGAGGTACTCCAGCAGTGCATTGAAGAGGATGGCCGCCAGCACTCCGGCACCCAGGACATTCAGCGTCGAGAGGCTCTGGTTCACCAGCACCTTGTCCACCACATTCTGGAAGAAAAGCGGTGTCGCCAGCGCCAACAGGCTCAGCAACAGCACCCCCAGCGCAATCTGTGCGAAGACGCCTTTGAGCTGAAGGAAATACGGCAAAAACCACCTCAGACCAAATGGCTGCTGCTCGTCGGTCAATGCGTAAGTGCGCTTAAGCAACAACGCCTTCCCGGAAAATTCAGCCGACCACTCTTCGGCGGTAACAAAACGGAAGTGTTCCGCAGGATGATCAAGCGACCATTGCGGATCCACCATCGCCGCCGTGCCATCCGTTTCGCGGAGTCCGCAGAGAATGGCAAAATGCCCATCGTTCTTCTCCACCAACACGGGAAAAACTCGCGCATAGGCAGAAAGCTTCTCCCACTTCACCGTGGAAACTTTAGCCCGAAAGGAATGCTTCCGAGCAATGCGTGCCAGTTCCGTCAGCGCTGGTTCATCCACCGCCACGGCGTGCATGTGCATCAGTTCTCGAAGTTCAAGGTCAAGGCCATGGTGTCGAGCAATCGCGCACAGACCGAAAAGTCCGCTATGACGGGCACGTAGCTGCGCGACATCCGTTGCACTCAAAGGTTGTTTTTCGTCGGTAGGCATCTTCGTATTCTTTTCTTCGCCCGGCCAGTGTTCGGCGAATCGTTTTGATTACTTTTGGCATAAAATAACTGTACATAATCGGTTTGCCCCATTTTTCCGTTGAAAAACGGAAATAAAAATCGTGATATGGATTCGTTAGCCCTGCTAACTGCCCAAGCCCTGTTAGAAATTTATATTGTTAACTTGTCTTGAAACTTTTTCCCACGAAAGACACGAAAGACACGAAAGAAAACCCGCCCTGGCAGGCAAATGGCAAACCGGTGAAAATGCCAGTCCCCTACGCACTGTCGGGAACAGGATACGGTTTATGTGTGTTTCGTGTGTTTCGTGGGCAATCTCTCAATGACCATGACTGTTGTTGTGAAATTATGATGGCAAGTTAACAGTAAAATATCCCTGTTAACTACAAAGCACGAGCCAGTTTCGCCAGATCCACGCCGACCTGGAAAGGCACCAGTTTCACCGCCAGGCGATGGACGCCGGCGTGGAGTCGGTACTGGTATCGGGTGTCCTCTCCGCAGGTGGCGGTGCCCAGCCCGCGCTGCATGATGTCCAGCGAGAGGTAGGTCTCCGGACGCGGCTCCAGCTCGTTGATGTGGCGCGCCTGGAAGAGGTCTTCCGGCGTGAAATGCAAGGCGGAGGCCTCAATGGTCCGACCGCAGGCGACTGCCAATAGCCCGACCTCGCCGTTGTCCACTGCCGCAAACCGCACCTGCGTGTGATTTCCGGTCTCCTGCGGCTGCACGTAGGGGAAGTACTGCGCCGTGACCGTGGAATGCCAGAGCCCGATGCGGCCGCCCGCCTGACGGTCGATGTAGGTCTCCTGCGGACCGCACCCGAAGTAGGTGAAGTTTTCGAAATTCATCGGAAGCGTCAGGACAAGCCCCAGACGCGGAAGGTCCTCCAACGCCTCGGGGACGCGGAACTCGACCTCCAGCCCCAGCACGCCATTGTCGTCCAGCGTCGCACGGCGATGGACCTCGATGACCTCGCCGGATTTCACGGTGAAGGTGCTTGCGCCTGTCAGCAAATAGTTCTCCTCCTGCGTGTTGCAGGAAAGTGTCTGGAGTTCCTTGTGCTTCAGGTTCCACAAGTCCCACTTGAGGTTCCATGGATAGATTCGGCGGTACTCGTTCTGCGGGTAGGCCTTGATTCCGTCGTTGTCGGTCAGACCACGCACAAACTGCTCCCGCACCGGTGCCGCCAGCAGTTGAAATCCTTCAAAGTGCCACTTGTCCGGCAAGGCGGTCTTGGCGAAATGAATCAGCGCATCGCCGCTTTCAACTGCGTTATTTAATATCATAAATTGTTTCTTATTAATAATTTGATAACAATTTTTATAACTCAGCAACACTTCCGTGAGGGCAAGTTGCTGCCAGCCGGCCTCGAAGCCCGCCTCAGCCCACAGTGTATTCCTGCGCAGAGTCGCCGTGAGGTTCAGAAAAGCCTCCTGTCCAGGCACTAGCCGGATTTTGGTCAAGTCGAATGGCACATTCACCACCGCCGTCTGCTGCGGGGCAATCGCGGAGGTCTCCGCATAGTCCAGTTTGCCCTTCTGGACAACCTTTCCATCTACCTCGATTGTCCACAAGAAGTTCAGGTTTTTCAGTTTCGAGAAGTAGTTGTAGTTGGTGAGGCGGAGTTTTCCTCCGGCAAGGTTGTCCGCCTCGAAGGTGAAGGGCTGCGCGAGGAACTTATGCTCTTCGCAGGCGGGATGCGGAGTGCGGTCGGGCAGAATCATCCCGTTGATACAGAAGTCGAAGTCGTTCGGCGTGTCGCCGAAATCACCGCCGTAGCCCCAGAACTTGCGCCCCTTGACATCCTTCTCAAGGAGCCCCTGGTCAATCCAATCCCAGATGTACCCGCCTTGGAAGCGCGGTTGGGAACGGAAGAGCTTGAAGTAGTCGGCCAGCGCGCCGTTGGAATTGCCCATCGCGTGCGTGTATTCGCAGAAAATCATCGGACGCGGATCGTGGGGCATAACCTCCTTGATCCACTTCTCCAGCGTGTCGAAGGCGGGGTACATCGGCGAGACGACATCCACCAGGTCGGTGTTCTCCACGCACTCGGCGTAGTGACGAATCAGTTCGCAGTAGTGGACCAGGCGGCTCTTGTCGTAGTGGTGCGCCCAGCCGGAGAGTGCGGCGAAATCGGAGTTCCAGCCTGCCTCGTTGCCCATGCTCCACAAGTGGATGCACGGGTTGTTCTTGTAGATGAGGACCATCCGCTGGAAGCGGTCCATCATCGCGGGAATCCACAACGGGTCGTCTGTGAGGTGATCCTGATAGGCGTGGCATTCGATATTCGCCTCGCTGATGACATACAGACCGTAGCGGTTCGCCAAGGCGACCAGCCGTTCGTCGTTCGGGTAGTGGCAAGTACGGATGGCATTGAAGTTGTGGCGCTTCATAAGCTTGATATCCGCCTCGATGTCCTGTGGCGTGACCGTCTTTCCGGTGACTTCGTTCATGTCGTGGCGGTTCACGCCGAAGAACTTGACGGGCTGGCCGTTGATCTTGAGCATGCCGTCCTCAAGCTTGACCGAGCGGAAGCCGATATCGTCGCCTACTGCGTCAAGTGCCCTGCCCTTTTCGTCCAGCAGGACTGCGGTGATGCGGTAGAGCTTCGGGGTTTCGGCACTCCAGGGATGGATGTTGGGGAGCTTGAACTCGGCCTCGGCAAGCGGCTGGAAACGCTCCTTTTCTTTATATTGATATTGAAGGGGATTGTTGAAGAACGGCATCACCTGGGGCTTCTTCCAGAGCGCTTTCCTGCCGTCGTAGAGCTGCACGGCAAAGGAGTATCCTGCTGGAATGAAGTGGGTTCCGGAGAAACTCGCGTCCAGGCGGAGCTTGAGGGTTCCGGTGGTGCCGTCCGCCTCCAGACCGGTCTGGGCAAACATGTCGAAGATGTGGACTTTCGGGCGATAGGCGAGATAGACGTCGCGGTAGATGCCTGCCATCCACCAGTGGTCCTGGTCCTCCAGGAACGAGCCGTCCGAATAACGTATCACCAGAACCGCCAACTCGTTCTCGCCCGTCTTCACAAATGGCGTGACGTCGAACTCCGAAGAGGTCCGCGAGTCCTTCATCATCCCCACACATGCGCCGTTCACATAGACGAAGGCGCAGCTCTCCACGCCGCCGAAGTGCAAAACGACCGTCTCGAAGCCCTTGCGCACCTTGAAGATCCGTCGATAGAGCCCTGTGGGATTCGCCTTCTGCGGGACATACGGCGGCGTGTCCGTGAAGGGCATCACGACATTCGTGTAGTGCGGATGGTCGTAGCCCTGCCGCGTCCAGTTGCCCGGAACCACAATCGGCTTCGCTTTCTTGTCCGACGACAACGGCTTCGCCAAAACGCCCAAATCCACTTCCTCAGGACGCTCATAGTAACGGAACTGCCACTTGCCATTCAAACTCTGGATGGACGGGCAGTCGAACGGCTCGTATGAGCCCGTCCGTGCGGACGCCTCGTCTTTCCACGAGAAGAGCGGCGAACGGGAACGCAGGGCATGGACTTGGGGAACCCGCGGATCTTCCCACAGGCGAGTCGTGAGGTCAAAGAGATTCATTTTAAAAACTGGATTACAGAATTGAAATGAAAAGGGAATTATCCCGTTAGCTTGCCGCTATGATTTCCCAACGGCAGCCAAGGTCACTGGGGATTTTCCCACTTGGGAAAAGGCTTTAAGGCAAATTGAAATGTCAACCGTCAGCACGCATAACATAATACTACTCATCGGGATTGAGGCGATGCCAGCGCGAGAAGGCGGAATGGGACTTAAAGCCCAGGTTGATGGCAAGGACCTTCTTGGGCTGGTTCTTGCCGTGCAGCCGGAGGTACTCGATGCGTAATCGGTTAATGTACTCATGGATAGTACAGCCGACCTGCTTCTTGAAGAGCGGCTGGAAATGCGAGACGCTATAGCCGGCGATGGCCGCCAGTTTTCGAATGGTAATGTCCTTGCCCAGGCCAGCGTCCAGGTATTCTTTGACCAAGGAGATGGCGACATTGGGGGACGAGTTGCTGGGAGGCGTGTTCCTTGCCCCTTGAGTCAGATAGGTTTGCACGGCGCTGAGAAACAGCAGGTGAAGGCTGTAGGCCAATTTGTTGAGCGTCAGCTTACGACGAATGCCAGTGCTGGTGACGGCCTCGTGCCAGCAGCTCTTAATCTGCTCAATCT
>JAFXSU010000245.1 GCA_017525435.1 Victivallales bacterium | reverse complement strand
AATTCGAAGTGACCGACGGCGTGGAGACTGTCAACTTGCAGGATGTCCAGGTGGGCGAGGTCTGGTTGGCGGCTGGTCAGTCCAACATGGGTTTCAGCCTTTCGCGGGAAGAACCTCCGATTTCACCAAAGGAGTTGCAGAGAAGTGACTTGCGTTTCTTCCATGTGCCGGAGCAGACACGGCTGGGCGGGGTGAAGGACGCCGCCGCCGTGTGGGAGCCGTTGCCCTCCGAGCAGTCCGCGTGCGGTTTCACCGCCGTGAGCTTCCACTTTGCGGAGTCGGTCGCCAATGCGAAGCATTGCGCGGTCGGCGTCATTCAGGCGAGTTTCGGCGGCGCCTCGCTGGCATCGTTCCTGAATCGCCAAAACGCCCAGCTGTTGGAGTTCACTGCTCAAACCGCATTCGAATACTTCGACACCGAAGTGAACGACACTCCGGAGAAGGTCGCCGACCCGATTACCGCATGGCTGAAAGAGAATCCACCGCAATGGGTTGAAAAAGAGGACAAGGACGAATGGCAGCAGCCTGGCTACGACGACCGCGAGTGGGAGACGCAGGTGCTTCCGGACTCCTGGACAATGGCGGGCTACCAATACTATGGCGCGTTCCGCTACCGCAAGGCGGTCGAGGTCCCTGAGGCCTGGCGGGGCGCCGAGCTGGAGCTCTCGCTGGGGATGATTGACCAGCAGGATATCACCTGGTTCAATGGACGGCAGGTCGGCGCAACGGGGGCAGGGCTGGAGTATTCGTGCTTCGGCGTCCACCGTCGCTACCGCGTGCCTGCAGAGCTGGTGCGTCCAGGCGAGTCGAATCTCATCGCGGTGCGGCCGCTCTCCTTCGTGTCGATGATTTTGCACGGCGGCTTCATCGGTCCCGCCGAGGAGATGCATTTGACCAACCTCGCCACCGGTGAAAGCATCCCGCTGACGGGCGAATGGCGCTTTACTTCAGAGCAACCCTGCGTTCCGCAGGTCACGACCATGCTCTACCAGACGCTTGGGGCAGGCATTCAGCACTCGTTTAGCATGATGCATGAGAATCTCCTCAAGCCGGTCTTGCCATACGCTCTGACAGGAGTCCTTTGGTATCAGGGGGAAGCCGATTCCACAGAGCCAGAGATGGCGGAGGCCTACTACGATGGACTGGATATGCTTCGTGAGCAGATTCAAACAGAGTGGTTCGACCCATCCCTGCCATTCTTGGTGGTGCAGCTGCCCGGCTGCTGCAGGCCGGAACCCTATCAGGAGAATGGCTGCTGGGCGGTCACGCGACAGGCGCAACTGGACATCATGAAGGATGACGGGACCTTGCCCGCCGTGGTCGCCGATGTCTGCTCCGATCCCGCCGAATTGCATTTCCCCGACAAGCGAGTTGTCGGAGACCGCCTTGCACGGCTGTGGCTCTATGGAGAGGATGCCGACGAAGCCGAACCTGCCAAAGCACACGGCCCGACGATGCAGGATTTCCAGCGGTTCTCCCATGCCGTCGAACTGCACTACGAGGCGGTCGGCGAAGGACTCGCCTGGCGGGACGGCGTGGTCTCCACTGGTTTTTATGTGGCTGGGGTGCAAGAAGAATACGAACCTGCCACTGCACGCATTATCGCCCCGGATGTCGTTCGGCTGGAGTGCCCCGCCATCAAGAAGATCACTTCCGTGCGATACTGCTGGAGCCAGAACCCCGGGCCGTACCTGACGCTCGTCAACTCCGAGGGGCTGCCCGCCTCGCCGGAGGAAATGTCGTTGTCATAAGTTCTAATAAACATCATAATCTCTTTGTAATAAATAACTTAACTTAAATTTAATCACCCTGTAGGCAACTCAACCCAACAAACTACCATGTCTCTGCTCATCATCAATGCCCGTCTGATCACCCCTGGCCTGGAACTGCCGGGTGCCGCCATCCTCGTCTCTGAAAACAAAATCCGTCGTGTCATTCCTGCCGGCGAGCCCTTGCCCCAGGCGAACGAGACCTACGACGCCCAAGGCAAGATGGTCGTGCCTGGCTTCATCGACATGCACTTCCACGGAGCCATGGGCTACGAGACCACCACGGACGACCCCAAGGCGATGCCTGCCATTGGCGAGGCGAAGTTGCGCGAAGGCGTGACCAATTGCTGCCCGACCACGCTGACGCTCTCAGAGGAGAAACTCACTGCGAGTCTTCGCCACATCGAGGCCTACCGTCAGAACCCCACTGGCGCGCAGGTCATCGGCACGCATCTGGAGGGGCCGTATGTGAATCCGGAGTGCCTGGGTGCCCAGAATCCTGCCTACCAGCGCAACCCCGACCTGGCGGAGATCAACCGCCTCCACGCAGTCTCTCCGGTGAGCATCATCACCTATGCGATTGAACTGCCAGGCGCGGTGGATTTCACCGACGGGCTGGTTTCGATGGGCATCTTGCCATCCTGCGGACACACCAACGCCACGCTCGCGCAGTTCGAGGCGGGCAAGACCCGCGGGCTGCGCCGTCTCACGCACTTCTGCAACCAGATGACCAAGCTCCATCACCGCGAAATCGGCATGGTCGGTTGTGGACTTGTCCATTCCGATGTCTATGTCGAGATGATCTGTGACAAGATTCACCTGTGCCCCGACATGATTCGGCTCGTTTTCCAGCTGAAAGACCATTCCCACATCCTTCTCATCACTGATGCGATGGAGGCCTCCCATCTCCAGCCCGGAAACTACCAGATCGGCGGATTGGACGTCATCGTGAAGGACGGCGCGGCGCGCCTGGCCTCCAATGGCGCCCTGGCCGGCAGCATCCTGCGGATGAACCACGCCCTCCGCAATGTCCACGAGGTCACTGGTCTTCCGCTCTCCGACATCATCCGCTGCACCTCGCTCAACCAGGCTGAGGAACTCGGCATCACTGATCTCGGTCGCATCGAGGCCGGATACCGCGCCAACCTTACGGTTCTCGACGACGCCTTCGAGGTCGCACAGGTCTTCCTGGACGGCAAGGCGAGACTTTAGGCTACATCCCCCGTAAGGGGACCTAATTGGGCCGAAGGCTAAAGGCTAAGTTTTGTTACACAAGAAGGTACCTGATTGCACTTCTACAAATTCTACGGGAGCTGCCGCCCCCGTACCCCTGCAACTTGAAAAACAGCTTAGTTAAGCCTCATCATAGGGAATATAGCCTTAACCTTTAAGCTTAAAGCTGTAAGCAAAAAGTTCAATTCAACTAGGTGCCTTCTAGGGAGACACAGCGAGACTTTAAACCACACCGCTATGAAAACCTACCGCGTCGGACTACTTGGCTTT
>JAFXSU010000244.1 GCA_017525435.1 Victivallales bacterium | reverse complement strand
CTGGCCCGCCAGGTCGGCGTTCCCGCCATCGTCGTCTTCATGAACAAGACCGACCAGGTTGACGATCCCGACCTGCTCGACCTGGTGGACTCCGAGGTCCGCGACCTCCTCAACAAGTACGACTTCCCCGGCGACGACACCCCCGTCATCCGCGGCTCCGCCCTGAAGGTCAACGAGGTCATGCTGGCTGCCGCTCCCGAGCAGCGCAAAGAGATCGCCGAGACCGCCGAGGAGACCAAGTGCATCCGCGAGCTCATGGACGCGGTTGACAGCTTCATCCCCGAGCCCGTCCGCCCGCTGGACCAGACCTTCCTGATGCCCATCGAGGACGTCTTCTCCATCGAAGGTCGTGGTACCGTTGTGACCGGCCGTGTCGAGCGCGGTATCATCAAGGTTGGCGATCCCGTTGAGATCGTTGGCCTCCGCGAGACCCAGAAGACCACTGTGACTGGTGTCGAGATGTTCCGCAAGCTGTTGGATCAGGGCCAGGCTGGTGACAACATCGGCTGCCTGCTCCGCGGCACCAAGAAGGAAGATGTCGAGCGCGGCCAGATTCTGGCGGCGCCGAACACCATCCATCCCCACACCAAGTTCAAGTGCCAGGTTTACGTGCTGACCAAGGAAGAAGGCGGCCGCCATACCCAGTTCAAGGATGGCTATCGCCCGCAGTTCTACTTCCGCACCACTGACGTGACTGGCGTGTGCCACCTCGAGGAAGGCGTGGCGATGGTGATGCCTGGTGACCATGCGACCATGACCATCGAGCTGATCAAGCCGGTCGCCATGGAGAAGGGTCTGCGTTTCGCCATCCGCGAAGGCGGTCACACCGTCGGCGCCGGTAACGTCTCCGAGATCATCGAGTAATTATCCGACCGAAAACCGTGGCCAATCGGGTGTTTATCGCCCGATTGGTCTGGTTTCGGCAACGCCATCCTGCTGGGCGGGATGTGGTTTGTCAACTAGAATACGACAATGCCTTCTGAAATCATCCAACTTGCCTGCACTGAGTGCAAGCGCCGTAACTACACTACGGAGAAGAACAAGCGCAACACTCCGGGCCGTCTGGAGAAGAAGAAGTTCTGTCCCTTCGACAAGAAGATGACGGTTCACCGTGAGGTGCGCTAGAAGTTAACTTCGGAAGGGGGAGGGCACGTGCCCTTCTTTTTCCGAGTATGGCTTTTTTGCCTTGCAGGAGAGTAGCTCAATTGGTAGAGCAGCGGTCTCCAAAACCGCAGGTCACAGGTTCGATCCCTGCCTCTCCTGCCATTCCTTTTTAAACGAACGAATAACGAAAAGCGAGGTCTGACCAATGACGAACCCCGTTGCCGCGATTCAGAAACTGTATTCCGAGACCATCCGTGAACTCAAGAAATGCACCTGGCCTACCCGCAAGGAACTCTTCGAGTCCACACGCGCCGTGATTTCCGGTCTGGTGATCATGACGGTGGTGGTGGCGGTGCTGGACGGCGTTTTCGCCGCCGCCGTGCGACTGATTGCCGGTATGAACTGACGGTGGAAACCGCCTTCCGGAAGCGAATCCTAGTACCATATAGTACTAAGACAAGTAGCAAGATTCTGGGAATTTGACGACTATGGAAATCGACACGACGAATGGCGCGTGGTATGTTTTGCAGGCATTGTCTGGTCAGGAGGAAAAAGCTCTGGCCGCGATGGTGGCGAAACGCGACTATGATTTGCAGCAGGACATTGACGATGGCATTGGCGACGTCAGGGTCCCGATGGACAAGAAAGAGGAACGCGACAAGAACAACAAGCCGGTTGTTCGTATGCGGAAGCGTTATCCTGGCTATGTCTTGGCGCAACTGCGTTTGGTGAACGAAGAGGGAAAGATTCGTTCTGAAGTATGGGACTTGGTGAAGAGCACGCCTGGCATCATCGGGTTTGTGGGCGGCGCTCATCCTGAGCCGCTTTCCGACTATGATGTGACGGAGATGTTGCGCATCGAGGAGGAGACCGCGAGTGCCGCACCAAAGCCGAAAGTGGAATTCCGGGTTGGCGACACGGTCCGGCTTACGGGCAATACTGCCTTTATTGGCTACGAGGGCGTGGTCGAGAGCGTGGACACGGAGCGCCAGCGCGTCAAGGTCTCGGTGAACATCTTTGGTCGTTCTACCCCCACGGATGTTGATTTCGACGACGTGGAGCGCGTTGTTCCCGAAGAACAGCAGTAGAGTGCAGTTCAGCCTTTTGGCACCACGCTTTTTTGCGGGGTTTCGGTTTGCAAAACCGCCAAGAAGGATTATATTAATAAAATTCACGATTTTCGTCTGGCAGGGCGGTGGACAGGAGTCTGCCGCGATTTTACACAGCACAGACGGAGTCTGGGAGGGTTCCTGCCAGCCCACACCAGCGCCGTCGAATAGGAACAACCAACAATGGCAAAGAAAGTCACGGGCATCGTGCGACTGCAGATTCCCGCCGGCGCCGCCAACCCGGCTCCCCCTGTGGGACCCGCGCTTGGTCAGGCCGGCGTGAACATCATGCAGTTCTGCAAGGAGTTCAATGCCGCGACCCAGAAGCAGGCCGGTTTGGTGATTCCGGTGGTCATTACGGTCTATCAGGACCGTTCGTTCACCTTCATCACCAAGTCCCCGCCCGCCGCTGTTCTGCTCAAGAAGGCGGCTGGCATTGCTGCTGGCGCTCATGCGACTGGCTCCGAGAAGGTCGGGAAGGTCACCCGCAAGGACCTTGAGGCGATTGCGGAAACCAAGAAGAAGGATTTGAACGCTCGCAGCGTGGACGCCGCGGTGAAGATCATCGCCGGCACTGCGCGGAGCATGGGAATTGAGGTGGTCGAATGAAGAAGCGAAGCAAACTCTACCGCTCTCGCTGCGAAGGTCTCGACCGCAGCAAGAACTACTCCTTCGAGGAAGGAATCAAGTTGCTCCAAGCCATGCCCAAGGCCAAGTTCGACGAGACCGTCGAGGTGGCTTTTACCCTGGGCATCGACCCCAAGCAGTCTGACCAGATTGTCCGCGGCGCCTTGGTGATGCCGCGTGGCACGGGCAAGACTCAGCGGGTCGTGGTGGTTGCCGATGGCGAAGCCGCCGAGGCCGCGAAGGCCGCCGGCGCCGACGAGGTCGGTCACCAGGAGCTCCTGCAGAAGATGAAAGGCGGCTGGCTGGACTTCGATGTACTCATCGCGACTCCGGCGGCCATGAAAGACGTGCGTACCCTGGGTCGTGTCCTCGGTCCGCGTGGCCTGATGCCGAACCCCAAGACCGGAACTGTCACGGATGACACCGCGACGGCGGTCAAGGAGGCCAAGGCTGGCCGTGTGGAGTACCGCTGCGACAAAGCTGGCTGCGTGATGATGCCGATTGGCAAGCTCTCCTTCACGGCGGATGCTTTGGAGGACAACCTGCACGCGGCGTTTGCGGCCATCACCCGCGCTCGTCCATCGGTGGTCAAAGGTGTCTATATGCGCGCCGCGACCATCTGTGCGACGATGAGCCCGGGGATTCCGCTCGATGTCAACGTCAAGATCAAGGAGAAGGCATAGCATGAGAGCGGAAAAAATTCAAATGCTGGAGGTCGTGAAGGACCTCCTGAAGGGCCAGTCCTTCTTTCTGATTGGGTTCCGTGCCCTCACGGTGGCGGAATTCAGTGCTTTCCGTGCGCAGCTGGCGGCGGTTGGCGCTTCCTGCCATGTGGTCAAGAACACCTTGATCCACAAGGCAAGCGAGGCGTTGGGCTACCAGTCGGTGTCGGAACAAAACATCGTCGGTGCCACTGCGGTCGTGAGCGGAAGCAACGACCCGGTTGCCATGGCGAAAGCGATCAAGGAACTGATCAAGGCCACGCCGGATGCCGAGAAGAAGGCCCGTGTGACCGTGAAGTTGGGCTTCCTGGATGGCAAGCTGCTCAACGCCGCCGAGGTTGCGGCATTGGCCGACCTGCCTCCGCGCGAGGTTCTGCTGGGTCAGTTGCTTGGGCTGCTGCAAGCTCCGGCCACTGGGCTGGTTCGCGTCCTCAACGCGAAATTGTCGTCGATTGTGTATGTGTTAAATGCTTTCTGCAAGAAGAAAGAGCAAGCCGCGTAACCTAGAGGAATTCAAAAATGAGCGACATTACCAAAGAACAAGTTGTTGAGTGGATCAAAGGTCTGACCGTTCTGGAGGTCTCCGACCTCGTGAAGACCCTTGAGGAAGAGCTGGGTGTCAGCGCCGCCGCCCCCGTGGCCGTGGCCGCCGGTCCCGCCGCTGCCGCCGCTCCTGCCGAGGAAGAGAAGACCGAGTTCGACGTGGTGCTGGTGGATGCCGGTGCCAAGAAGATCGACGTCATCAAGGCCGTCCGCGCCATCACCAGCCTGGGCCTGAAGGAAGCCAAGGACCTGGTCGAGGGAGCCCCGAAGCCCGTCAAGCAGGCTGTGAGCAAGGACGAAGCCGCCCAGCTCAAGAAGCAGCTTGAGGAAGCTGGTGCCAAGGTCGAGGTCAAATAACCTGCCTTTGCGCTGAATTGTTCCGGAACCGTCGTCAGAACCGTTTTTGCGGGAAAGATGGCGGCTCCGGTTTTGTCGTATTCTAAGGCCATTTCCGTCAGGTTGTCGGACGATGAGACTAAATAGATCGTCCGCAGTTATTTAAGAGATGGATTGGCGTTTTGCTGGAAGTTCTGGAAATCCAGGACCTCTAGTTTCACTAGATGCTCTCTACCTGTTAGGACATCTGGGAATTATCTTCACTTTCCCCCTTTTTTCTCCCTTCACCCCATTAGGTTAAGAGCCATGAAAGGCGAACGCATCTCATTTGGACAACTCAAGGAAATCATGCCAATCCCGGACTTGATTGGCATACAGACAAAGTCCTTTGCGGAATTTCTCCAAAAGGACGTGGATCCGGAAAAGCGCAAGCGCGTGGGATTGCAAAGTGTCTTCATGGACATGTTCCCTGCCAAGGAGGCGAACAGCAAGAACTATTCGGGCATTGAGTTCATCAAATACGAAATCGTGGATGGGAGCCCTGACCTGCCTGAGTTGCTGAAGGCTGGCGGAAACTATCAGGCTGACATCTTTGCGACCTTCCGGATGAAGGGCAACAGCTCGAAGGACATTCGGGAAGAGCGCATCCACATGGGGCGCATTCCGCTGATGACGCCCTCCGGTTCGTTCATCATCAATGGTTCCGAGCGTGTCATCGTCAGCCAGCTGCACCGTTCTCCGGGCATCTGCTTTGAGCGGACACGCCACCCCAGTGGCAAGGAGCTTTACTCCTACAAGATTATTGCGGACCACGGTTCCTGGATTGAAGTCCAATTCGATCCCAAGGACAAGATGAACATCTACCTGGACCGCAAGCGTCGCCGTCGCAAGTTCGTGGTCTCCACGTTCCTTCGGGCATTTGGCTATGACACTGACGAGGATTTGCTTGACGCCATCTACGGCATCCAGACGAAAAATGTGAAGGCTCTGCTCAAGGACGAGGCGGTTGACCGCTTCACTCTCTTGGCGGACATCCCGGATCCCAACGAGCCACAGTTCAAGCTGGCCACCGGGCTCGAGCCGTTGAACGACGAAGTTCTGCGCAACCTCCAGGAGGCGGGCGTGAAGGAGGTCAAAGTCGTGCAGACCGACGAACTGGGCGACTACTTCATCAAGTGCCTGGAAGAGGATGCCCGGAATGGCATCGCCAGCTGCGAGGATGCGCAACGCGAAATCTACCATCGCCTGCGTCCGTCGCCCAATGAGACTGCTTCGGCGAGTACCGCGAAGGCGCATTTCGAGCGGATTTACCAAGATGAACGCCACTACGACCTGGGGCAGGTTGGGCGCTACAAGATGAACCAGCGCCTGGGCATCAATGTTCCGGAGAATATCCGCACGCTCACCAAAGAGGATCTCGCCGCCGCCACGCGCCAGCTGATGCGCCTGGCCAAGACCAATGGCAGCCCGGATGACATCGACCATCTTTCCCGCCGCCGGATCCGTACCATCGGCGAACTTTTCCAGAAGTCTTGCCGCGTGGGGCTCGCACGGGTAACGCAGAATGCGATCGCCAAGCTGAACAACCTGCACAATGCGGGCAGCGAACTGCCCGGCATTGCCAAACTGGTCAACTCCAAGCCGTTTGAAAATCAGATCCAGGACTTCTTCCAGCACAACCAGCTCTCGCAGTTCATGGACCAGACCAACTGCCTCTCTGAACTGACCAACAAACGCCGTCTCTCCGCTTTGGGACCTGGTGGTCTTACCCGTGACCGTGCCGGTACGGAAGTGCGTGACGTCCACGCCAGCCACTATGGCCGCATCTGCCCGATTGAGACGCCGGAAGGTCCGAACATCGGTCTGATCTCCAGCCTGGCACTCTATGCGCATCTGGACGAGTTCGGCTTCATCGAGACGCCTTACTGCAAGGTCAAGAACGGCAAGGTCGTGACTGACAAGAAGGGCAACCCCGAGATTGTCTATCTGAAGGCCGCCGAGGAGGAAGAACACGTCATCGCGCAGGCGAATGCACCCCGCAACGAAGATGGCAGCTTCAAGAACGAGCGCGTTCTTGGACGCTTCCAGGGCGAGGCCGGCGAGTTCCTGCGTGAGGAGGTCGAGTATGTGGACATCTCTCCCAAGCAGATGATTTCCGCCGCCGCCAGTGTCATCACCTTCCTGGAGCATGACGATGCCAACCGCGCCCTGATGGGCTGCAACATGCAACGCCAGGCTGTTCCGCTGATGCGTCCGGAGCGCCCGTTGGTCGGCACCGGAATGGAAGGCGTCATCGCCAGCCACTCCCACGCCATCCAGGTGGCTTCCCGACCCGGCATCGTTGCCTGGGCGGACGGCTTCAAGATCATTGTCACTCCCAATGGCGAGTTGCCCAAAGGAAAGACGGCGGACGACTACACGCTCTCTTGCGACACTGACGAGTGCCAAGTTTACATTCTCTACAAGTTCTTGCGTTCCAATGCCTGCACCTTGGTCAACCAGCGTCCCATCGTGGTCTCTGGGCAGAAAGTGGTCAAGGGACAGCCTTTGGCGGACGGTGCATGCACCGACGAGGGCGAGCTGGCGCTGGGCCGCAATGTGCTTGTGGCCTTCATGAGCTGGCGCGGATATAACTTCGAGGACGCCATTGTCATCAGTGAGAAGCTTGTTCAAGACGACGTCTATACCTCGGTTCACATCAAACTCCAACAGGTCGAGGCACGCGAGAACAAGCAGGGCAATGGACGTGACGAAATTACGCGCGATATCCCGAACACCAATGCTGAGATGCTCAAGAACCTGGACACCGAGGGCGTCATCCGCATCGGTGCCGAGGTCAAAGCCGGCGACTTCCTGGTCGGCAAGGTCTCCCCGAAGGCCGAAAGCGACCTGGAGCCCACGGAGCGTCTCTGGCATGCCATCTTCGGTGAGAAGTCCACGGATGTCAAGCCGACCTGCCTGACCGCTGAGCCGGGCAATGACTGCGTGGTGATGGATCTGCGCCTCACTCGCACCCCGGATCCGGCGAAGATTCGCGTGACCAAGCAGGAACTCAAGAAGCGCCAGACCGAGACAAGCCAGAAATACGAGGATGCGAAGCGGGCCATCATCGATAATCTCGTCAAGGAGATTGGCGATGTCTATCTGGGCAACAAGCTTCCTTGCGATGTCACCGTCGAGAATCCCGAAACCCATGTTGCCGAGGAGATTATCCCCGCCGATCGCAAGATCACCAAGCTGATGCTCAACCGTCTGGCGAACAACTACGACCGCTATCAGATGCGCGACGGCGAGGACAAGCGCAAAATCGATGAAATCGTCAAGCGCTACCGCGAGGCGCTCCGTGACAATGCGCAGTGCTGCAAGGAGGCCATCGAACTGTTGCAGAAGAACAATGGTTCGGACCCCGGCACCATCAACGAGGTCAAGGTCTATATCGCCAGCAAGCGACGTCTTGCGATTGGCGACAAGCTCTCGGGCCGTCACGGTAACAAGGGCATTGTCTCCAAGATCGTCTCGGTGGCGGATTTGCCGTTCATGGCGGATGGCACCCCCGTCGAGATTGTCTTGAACCCCGTGGGCGTGCCTTCGCGAATGAACATCGGTCAGGTCTTTGAAACGCATGTCGGCTGGGCCGCCAAGATTCTTGGCATCAATGTCGCGACTCCCTCCTTTGACGGTCTGCGCGAAGACACGATGCGTGATCTGCTGGAACGTGCGCGTCTGGTCAAAGTGGCAGAGGCGGCCGGCGTCCAGATTCCCGCGAAGATCACAAAGGCTCTTCGCCTGGTTTCGGGCGACGCAGTCGAGAAGGCCAAGCTGGAACTGCGTTCCCTCATTGAGGAAAAAGGCTGGAAGCTGGGCGAACGCAATGACGAACTCTGCACCGGCGGATCCATCATCCAGATTGTTGGTGAAAAAGAAATTGATCGCACGGACGACTTTGTGGACATCGACGGCAAGACCCGCCTCTACGACGGACGTACCGGCGATGCTTTCGCACAGCGCGTGATGGTCGGCCAGATCTACATGCTCAAGCTCGACCACCTCGTAGTCAACAAGATCCATGCTCGCAACACCGGCAAGTACTCGTTGGTGACCCAGCAGCCGTTGGGCGGCAAGGCCCACAAGGGTGGCCAGCGCTTCGGTGAAATGGAAGTCTGGGCGCTGGAGGCATACGGCGCCGCCTATACGCTCCAGGAGATGCTTACCGTCAAGAGCGACGACCAGACCGGCCGTCTCAAGATCTTGCACAATATCTCGCGCGACGGCAATGGCACGCTGATCGCCGGGGTGCCCGAATCCTTCAATGTCCTGCGCCAGGAGATGAAGAGCCTGTGCCTGGACATCCGCGTCAATAGCCGCTCCCAGGGAATGATGTAATTTCCATTCACCTGGCGCAGTCATCCTAAGGAATCACCACCATTTGAGCGGAGACCCCGCTCTCTACCAACGAGGGAATACAGTGGAAGAACTTTTCAACAAGAAGACCACCTCAATGCCCAGTGGCTTGAACCCGAAAGCCGACGCGGAATCCTTCAATGTGCTGAAGAATTCAGATAACGTCTCCATCGGTGTCGCCTCTCCGGATGTCATTCGCAGCTGGAGCAAAGGCGAGGTGAAGAGTCCCGAGACCATCAACTACCGTACCTTCAAGCCGGAGCCGTTCGGGCTGTTCTGCGAACGCATCTTCGGACCCAAGAAGGACTACCAGTGTGCATGTGGCAAATATAAGAAGAGCAAGGACAAGGGCAAGACCTGCGAAAAGTGCGGCGTGGAAGTGACCACCAGTCGTGTCCGCCGCGAGCGCATGGGGCACATCGAGCTGGCCGTGCCGGTGTCGCACATCTGGTTCTACAAGTGCATGCCTTCACGCATTGCGCTGATGCTCTGTTTGGCCCAGAAGGACCTGGACGGCGTGCTCTACTACGAGAACTATGTGGTCACCGATCCCGGCGACACCACGCTGGAATACAAGCAGATCCTCACTCCTGAGGAATACCAGGAAAACCGCAGCAACTATGGCGACTCCTTCAAGGCCGGCATGGGCGCCGAGGCCATCGAAACCCTGTTGGGCGAAATCGACCTCAACCGTGAACGTCAGGAGCTGGAGGAGCACTTGCGGACCACCAAGAGCCAGCA
Organism: Victivallales bacterium; assembly: GCA_017525435.1. Lineage (GTDB taxonomy): Bacteria > Verrucomicrobiota > Lentisphaeria > Oligosphaerales > Oligosphaeraceae > RGIG1601. Next base: position 5,480 of record JAFXSU010000244.1, on the reverse strand, counting down.
GCAGCGCAAGCAGATTGTCAAGCGCATCCGTTTGGTTGAGGGTTTCTTGAACAACCACATGGATCCACGTTGGATGATCCTGCGCGTCCTCCCCGTCATCTCGCCGGATCTGCGTCCGCTCGTTGACCTGCCCGGTGGCCGTTTTGCCACCAGCGATCTCAATGACCTCTATCGTCGTGTGATCTACCGCAACTCCCGCCTCCGTGGGCTGTTGACCACCTACACTCCCGAGGTCATTATCCGAAATGAAAAGCGGATGCTCCAGGAAGCGGTGGATGCTCTGCTGGACAACGGCCGCCACGGTCGTCCTGTCACTGGCGCGAGCAACCGTCACCTCAAGAGTCTCACCGACATGCTCAAGGGCAAGCAAGGCCGTTTCCGCCAGAACCTCCTGGGCAAGCGCGTGGACTACTCCGGTCGTTCCGTCATCGTCGTCGGACCGGAACTGAAGCTGCATCAATGCGGTCTGCCCAGAGACATGGCTCTCACGCTTTTCCATCCGTTCATTGCTCACCAGCTCATATTGCGCGGGAAGGCGCAATACTACGGCACTGCCAAAAAGCTCATTGACGAGCGCGACCCCGTGGTGTGGGATGTGCTACCCGAAGTCGTCTCCGGGCATCCCATCATGCTTAACCGTGCGCCTACGCTGCACCGTCTTTCCATCCAGGCGTTCGACCCCGTCCTCATTGAAGGGCAGGCGATTCGTCTGCACCCGCTGGTCTGCACCGCGTTCAATGCGGACTTTGACGGCGACCAGATGGCCGTCCATGTCCCGCTGTCCCACGAAGCGCAACTGGAAGCGAAGTTGATCATGCTTTCCAGCAACAACATCTTCAGCCCGGCCAGTGGCAAGCCGTTGACCGTTCCGTCTCAGGACATGGTGCTGGGTGTGTACTATCTGTGCTATGAGGACAAGCGCCGTCAGGCGGCCTTCCAGAAGGCCGGTGCCAAGCAGCGCTATTTCCAGGACTACAGCGAGGTGTTGCGTGCGCTGGAACTGCGCAAGATGGCCAACGAGAACAGCCATACTTCCCGTACGCAAAAGGAAGAAGGCATCGACATCCACGACTTCATCAAGTTCCGCAATCCCTACTATCGTTCGCCGGAAGAGCAGGCTCGCATCGACAGCCTTCCGCCGGGACCGGAGAAGGAGCGCTATGCGGAGCTGGATCGCAAGATGGTCTGGGGACGCGGCACCCGCAACCAAAAATACATTGAGACTACTGCGGGGCGTTGCATCTTCCACGAAATCTGGCCGTCGGTGATGGGCTTCTGGAACCAGCCCGCCGGCAAGAAGGACGTGGGCAAGATGATCAAGGACTGCTTCGAGTGCTGCGGACACGAAGAACTCATCAAGTTGCTTGACCGTCTGAAGAACCTCGGCTACGAATGGTCCACCCTGGCGGGTTTCTCCATCTCCACGGCCGACATGCTCATTCCCACCAAGAAACAGGAGCTCATCGACACCACTAACGCCGAAATTGCACGTATCCGTGTTCAGGCAGAGCGTGGCACGATCACCGAAAACGAGCGCAAGAACGAGAGCATCAGCAAGTGGCAGAATGTCCGCAAGGAACTCACTGCCGAGTTGCGCAAGACCATCTCCGACAACCTCGGTCGCCCCGAAATCAATCCCGTCTGGGCGATGCTGGACTCCGGTGCCCGTGGTTCGGATGACCAGGTCACCCAGCTCTCCGGCATGCGCGGACTGATGTCCGACCCGAATGGTAACATCATCGAGACACCGATTATCCACAACTTCCGCGAGGGACTTACCGGATTGGAGTATTTCAACTCCACCCACGGTTCCCGTAAGGGTATGGCTGACACCGCCCTGAAGACCGCTGACGCGGGTTACATGACGCGCCGACTGGTGGATGTCGCTCATGATGTCATTTGCAGCGAAAAGGACTGCGGAACTGCAAACGGACTCTTCGTCGAGGAGATTCGCGAAGGCAACGATGTCAAGCTTAAGCTCCAGGACCGCATTGTCGGGCGCTTCTCGGTGGATGACATCAACGACACCGAAGGCAACCGCATTGTCTCCTCCGGCGAAGAAATCACTCCTGAAATTGCCAAGAAGATCATCGAGGCTGGCTACAAGCGCGTGCACATCCGCTCCGTGCTCACTTGCGCCTCCAAGCGCGGCGTCTGCATGAAGTGCTACGGCCGGTTGTTGGCCAACGGCCAACTCCCGATGGAAGGCGATGCACTGGGCATCATTGCCGCACAGTCCATCGGCGAACCCGGTACCCAGTTGACGTTGCGTACCTTCCACAGTGGTGGTACGGCTTCCGGCAGCGGTGTTGACCGCGAAATCCGGATGCAGTGGGACAACAACTACGCCGGTCTTCAGGTCAAACTGGAAAAGTTGGTTGAAGATGGCAAGGCGAAGGGCTGGTCTGATGCGCAGATCAAGGCCAAGAGCCAGGAACTCCTGGATCGCGAAAATGTCGCCTACCTCGACTTTGACGGAATCGAGACGCTGGACGGCAAGGACGAAGAAGGACATCCAGTCAAGATGGTGGTCAGCCATAATGCGAACATCCATGCGATGGCGGTTGCCTTCAACGAGGATGGCGTTCAGCATGTGACCAGCAATGAGCTGGCACTCATTCAGATTCCGCATGGCGCACAGTTGCTGGTGGAGGATCATCAGACGTTGCCGGCTGGCACGGTCATCGCCTCCCAGGACACCAACAACGACTCCATCATTGCGGAGGCCAATGGTGTGCTGGAATACGCTGATTTGGTGGAGGGACAGACGATCTCCACCGAGGTCAATGCCCAGACCGGGAAGCCCGAAATCCGCGTGAAGCAGTACTCCGACGCCGTGTCGCCCGCCCTGCTGATTGTGGATCGCCGCACGCGCACCCCGCTGAAGCGCTACTCGGTCTTTGCCGATGCGCAGATTCTCTACCCAGAGGGCGCGAAGATCACGAAGGGTACGGTCATTGCCAAGACCCCGCGTGCTTCCGCGAACAAGACCAGCGACATCACGATGGGTCTGCCGCGAGTCTCCGAACTCTTCGACGCACGCCGTCCCCGCGAGGCTGCCGTGCTGGCACCGAAGACCGGTGAGATTCTCACCATCAAGCAGTCCCGCAGCAAGACGGTGGTCACCTTTGTGGACACCGAGGCCAAGCAAGAAATCAAGTCCTCCGGCAAGAACAAGGAGAACGACAGGACTTGGCAGGTGACGATTCCCGCTGGCAAGCATGTCATCTGGCGCGAAGGAGATGTGGTGAATGCCGGACAGCGACTCACGGACGGTTCTGAAGTCCTCCAGGAATACCTGGAGATCTGTGGGCCGCAGAAGCTCCAAAGCATGCTGGTTGACCAGGTTCAGAGCGTCTATTTGGCGCAGGGCGTGGACATCAGCGACAAGCACATCGAGATCATTGTGCGTCAGATGATGCGCAAGATCCGCATCAAGGATCCCGGCAACACCCACTTCCTCACCGGTGAGATAGTGGACAAGCTGGAGTTCGACGCGGTCAACGACAAGATCATGAATACGCCTGGCGGCGGTGATCCGGCCTCCGGCGAGGAGATGATCCAGGGCGTCACCAAGGCGTCGCTCTCTACGGATTCGTTTATCAGCGCAGCCTCCTTCCAGGATACTCCACGTATTCTCACCGAGGCGGCTACCCTCGGTCGCGTGGACTATCTCCACGGCTTCAAGGAAAATGTGATCATGGGGCACCTCATCCCTGCCGGTACCGGCTTTGCCAAGGTCCAGCACCCGTTGCTCTATACCCGTGACACCAATGGCAAGCTCGTGGTGATCTCCAGCAAGGAGAGCAACAATGCCTTCGCACCGGGAGGCTCCGATAGCGTGTATCAGGATGACTTCCTTAACCCCGATGCGACATCCTACTCCGAGTCCGATGCCGAGGCGATGATTGAGAACGACGGCGGCTCCGCCGATGCCGATCTCTTCGACACCACCATCCCTGCACCCGATGCCGGCTTCCGCCATCGTTCGGATGCCGAACTCCTCGATGATGTCGAGTAGTTCTCCGCGAACATCAAGCTGACGAACATACATAACCCTCCTCGGACGCATTTCGTGTTCGGGGAGGGTTTTCATTTTGAGGCGCGTCTCGACCGTTCCGTCTTGGCAAATTGGCGGTTTATTGCCTAAATTGAGGAGGGACAAGGCATCGTGAAGGGCTTAGGATGATATATTGAGGAAAAGTCCAGGGTGAATCGCCAATCAGCGGCGGGGGGGCCTGAGACCTTAGGCTTTTGAACCCGATTGGCTGCCTTCATGGAGAACAAGCGTTAGGAAATGGATATGAAGCTGAAGCGAAATGGTTTGCTTGGATTGCTCGCAGGGGTTCTTCTGCTGACGGGGTGCGTGGCAAGCACCTATCGCCTGACGCCAGAGGAACAGGGAGTGGCCTTGCGCAAATACCCCCAGGCACCGGGGCTAAATCTGGTGGCGGGGGAAACCGGCTGGAACACGGCGAAGGTTGCCGCACGCGTGGTTCTCGCACCATTGACGCTCTGCATCTCCGAGGGAATCCTCTGCAATCAACGCTCTAGACCATATCGTCTCTATCATGACGAACTTCGCGACCAGGCGATTGCGGCGGGCGGAGAAAAGCATGTGGATTTCTCCGTCGTTTGCCGAATCGGGCAGAACTATGCGTATTTTGACAAGGAATTTTCGCGACGGCTTACGGCTATCGACCGAGAATTCCCCGATACACGGACGGAATATTGGGAAGGCGTCTTTGCGCTGGGATGCGATGCCATCGATGCAATGCTTGAAAAGTATGGCTTCAGCAAGGAGGCACGGGACGAGGTTAAATGGAGCGATGGCGAAGATGCGCATAAGACGCGGGTGATGATGGATGACCATCTGACCCAGACAATCCGGCGGATGGAGGAAGCCAGGAAGGCCATTGACCAAGCGCGGCGAGAGGCGGAATTGGAACGCGAGTTGCGTGATGAGCGTTGGTATGACTACCGTTACCACCACCATCACCATCATCATGATCACCATGATCACCACGATATGAAGCATGAACCGGGGCATCATAAGCGACATTGAGTCTGCGAAGGTCCCAAGTGGCTCGTCAAGGATTTCGTTCTCCCGTTTTTTAGGCAAAAATGGCCAAAGCACACGAGATTTTCCGAGCGGAGTCGAAATACCGCCCGTTTTTGCTGTCCATCGTCATCTTCGCGGTGGCGTTTGGTCTCTATAAGGGAATCATCGACAACTACTTGGCAGAGATTGTCGGAATGAGCGAGTTCGACAAGGGCGTCTCCGAGTTCTTTCGAGAACTTCCAGGGGTGCTGCTGGTGTTCGTGCTTGCGGTGTTGTATCTCTTTTCGGCGGAGAACATCTACAAGATCGGCGCAGTGCTGATGGTGGTGGGCATGACGATGCAGGCAGTCGTCCCGCCTACGCGTGTGATGGTGACGCTGGCGATTTTCGTCTATTCGCTGGGCGAGCACATCCAATT